>NZ_JBIAIV010000018.1:0-138558 GCF_042871645.1 Streptomyces sp. NPDC005774
CGCTCCCGCGGGGGGGGGCGGGGGGGGGGCGCCGGGGGGGGGGCCCCCCCGCCCCCCCCGGGGGGGGGCCCCCCGCGGGGGGGGGGGGGGCCCGCCGGCGGGGGCCCCCCCCCCCCCCCCTTCCGGTCCGGAACTCGCGCTCCCGGAACCGCGAAGCCGGAAGCGAAGGCCCTACGGAAAAGCGTGAGCTGCTAGCTGCTAGTGCCGTAGCAGGCAACGTTTGCCCTGCAACCGCCTGGGGCGTCAGCTCGTGCTGAGTGGTGCGCTCGCCTCAGCGTCGAGCTGGTGGTCCGCCCAGATATAGCTTTCGGGAAGCAGGTCGGTGACGGGCACCATCCGGAGGCCGTCGTTTGTCCCGACGATGACCTTGAGGGCTGGAAAGTAGTCAAGAAGGACCTGACGGCAGCGGCCACATGGGGGCACGACGCCTCGGTCGCGGTCACCCACGGCGACGATGGTGTCCAGGTCATAGGCGCCCTGGGCGGCAGCGGTGCCGATCAGGACCAGCTCCGCGCAGGGGCCTCCGGTGAAGTGATAGGCGTTCACCGCGGTGACGATCCGGCCGTCTCGGGCGCGGGCCGCAGCCGCCATGGTGTGGTTGTCGCCCCGGCAGCGTGTGGCCGCGACGTGCGCCGCTGCCCGGATCAGCTCGTGGTCGACACGGTCGGTCTGTGTGGTCATCTTCTCTGCCTTCCTGCACGGTCAGGCGACGTTGGCCCTGTCGACGACGGAGCGTAGGCGCCGGTCGTCGACGTGACGGTTTCGCCAGATGATGTAGCGGCGGATCATGCTGCCCTACTCCCTGTGGGTGGCGTGGTCGGTACCGTCGAGAGTGAAGTAGCGCAGGGCGGTGAACTGGGCTTCAATGCGATTGAGTCAGGAGCTGTTGGTCGGGGTGTAGGCGATCTCGACGTTGTTCGCCGCGGCCCAGGTGCCGACCCGCTGGCACTTCTTCGTGGTCAGGTGCGGGGAGAAGTTGTCACAGACGATCGCGATACGGACTTCGGGCGGATAGAGACTGCGCAGGTACCGGCAGAACTCCAGGAACTGGGTGCGCTTCTTGACCGGCTTGATGTGGCCGTAGAGCTTGTCCTTGGCCAGGTCCAGTGCGGCGAACAGGTGCCGTACTCCGCCGTAGCGGTTGTAGGTCGCCCGCCGCCTGCGGCGGGGTTCGCGGTCGGGGTCCTTGTGCTTGCCCCCGCGTTCGGCCCACTGCCGGCCCGGGTGAGGCATCAGGTTGAGCGGCCCGAACTCGTCCATGCAGAAGATGACTTCGGGCTCGTCCTCCTCAGCTATGACCTCGCCGTCGGCGATCGCGTAGAGATGTTCGACCCGGGCCTTCTTGGCCGCGTAGTCCGGATCGCGTGAGGTCTTCCAGGTCTTCAGGCGTTGAAAGGAGACGCCTTCCTCGCGGAGCAGGATGCGCAGGCCCTCGTGGCTGATGTCGTCGACCACCCCCTCGGCGACCAGGAAGTCCGCCAGCTTGGTCAGGCTCCAGGTCGAAAAGGGCAGGTCATGTTCGGCCGGCTTGGACTTCGCGATCTTCTTGATCTCGCGCCGCTCGGGCAGGGTGAAGGTCTTGGGTCGGCCGCCCCTGTACTTCGGATACAGGGAGTCGAAGCCGTCGGTGTTGAAGTTGTGGATCACATCCCGGACCCGGTCCGCGCTGGTGAACGTCACTTCGGCGATCTTCGCCACCGGCATGCCCTGGGCGGACAGCAGGACCATCTGGGCACGCCGCCAGGTCACCACCGACCCGGTTCCGCGGCGGATGATCCGCAGCTAGCCGCCGCCCTTCGTCGCCGTCGATCTCCCGCACCCGTACGCGTTCCGCCATCCGAGCCCCCGTGTCCGTCAGCTGTGACTCGTGTCGATGACGCAGAAGCGGTTGCCCTCGGGATCGGCGAGCACGACGAAGTCGGCGTCGTCCGGATAGAAGTCCCAGTCGACGCGTTCAGCACCCAGGGAAATCAGTCGCGCCACTTCGGCCTCCTGATCGGCGGCGTCGCCTGCATAGAGGTCGAGGTGGATTCTCGGGTGTTCCTGCAGGGGCGTCGTACTGAGGTCGAGGGCCAGCGCGGCACCGGAGCCGTCGGCCGGCACCAGCACCGCCCAGTCGTCCTTCACCTCACCATCGCGAGGGACGTAGCCCAGTGCCCGACTCCAGAACTCTGCGGCCCGCCGCACATCAGCGGCCCCCATCACGATCGTTCCGATGCTCAACATCCGCCGATTCTGGCAGACACCGACAGGCCCACGGCGTGAACAACGTCCCCAAGTGCGAGGCGAACGTTGCCTGATGCGGCACTAGCTGCTAGCAGCCAGCAGCCAGCAGCCAGCAGCCACATGACACTTGAGTACTCGAACGAGCGGCGTGTGGGCAGGGACGGCCGAAGTGCTCACGCTTTCCCGGACACGCCTTGGAGGGCTCAGCGGTCCGTTGCGAAGTTCACGAACGCGGCCCAGCCGACCGTATGGACGGAGAGGTGTGGTCGATCCACGTCCTTGGAGTCGCGGACGTGGACGGTTCCCGGGGCGACGGCTATTTCGACACACTCGCCGCCTTCGTTGCCGCTATAGCTGCTCTTGTGCCAGACAAGCCGTCGACGGCTCTCAGTGCTCATCTTCCGTCCGCATCCTCTCGATCAGGGTCAAGAGACTCTCGCGGAGTGAGCGCCTGGGCCCTGATGCTGCCGTAGCGTGCGGCCAGGATACGGACCTCGTCCAGGTCTGTGGCCAGCCGTGCGGAGGTCTGTACTTCCGTATACGCCACCTGCGGCTTTCCCCTCGGCATCAGCAGGGTGAACGAGCCTCCCATGCCCGAGTGTTCGGTCCGGTGCGTGGGCATGACCTGCAACTCGACGGTACGCAGCCGTCCGAGTTCGAGCAGTAGGCCCAACTGCTTCTTGTGGACCTCGCGCCCTCCCAGCGGTCGACGAAGTACCACCTCTTCGATCACCACGGTCAGTATGGGAAGGGGACGTCGGGTCAGGATTTCCTGGCGGTCCATGCGTGAGGCCACGCGTTGTTCGATCATCTCTTCGTCGAGCAGGGGTTTGCGCATCTCGTACAAGGCGCGGGTGCGTCCCTCGGTCTGGAACAGTCCGGGGATGTCGTGGTTGTTGTAGAAGTTGATCTCGACCGCATCCGCCTCCAGTCGCGCATAGTCCCGGAACCATGCCGGGTGGCGGACCCGTGCGCGGGCCTTCGCCCGCGCCACGTCCTCCTTCGTCGCCTTCAGCAGCCCTCCGGCGTCGAGCAGGTCGTCCGCCGCGTCGAGGAATTCCGGCTGTGGTGTTCTGCGGCCCCGTTCCAGGGACGAGACGAGGTCCTCGCCGTACCCCAGCCGGTCACCCAGTTCCTTCTGGGTCATGCCGGCCCGTTCCCGAAGCAGCTTGACCTGTCTGCCCACAGCCCGGTTCAGGTCGACGAGACCGTCCGTGTCCTCCGAGGGCTCGGGGCGGCCTTCGGTATCGCTCTGACGGGGTCCTGATGCCATCACACATCCCCCAACCCGCCTGCCTGCCGCCCAGTTACTCCCGTCGGCACGGACACGCAACCGTCAACGGCGGTACAGGCGCGTGCCGTACCAACGGTTCCTCTGGTCAGCGTACGGCCATCCAGACACGCTCTGTCACATGAAATGCGAAATCCGTGACCATTCCCGGGTGTCCCCCCCGTGCCCCATCTCCCGAGCCCTTCAGGCAACGGTTCAGTTCGACACGACGTGGAGCACGTCTCGCGCGCCTGCTCGCGGCCCAGCAGTTGGCGGCCTGGGGGTGGGCCAGGGACAGCGAGTGCCTGGAGGCCGCCGAACTGGTGGTGGGTGAACTCGCCGCGAACGCGGCCACGCACGGTCACCTGCCCGGACGGAACTTCCTGCTCACGATGACCCTCATCGGTTGTCCGGAGGGGCGTTCCGGCATCCTCCGGATCGAGGTCGCCGACTGCCGGGGAGAGCGGCTGCCCGCCCCGGTCGCGGAGCCCCGCTCGCTCGGCGAGCAGGGGCGCGGACTGCTTCTCGTGAGTGCGCTCGCCTCCGGTTGGGGCGTTGCACCCCGGCCTCCCTCGGGCAAGACCGTCTGGGCCGAACTCCCCGGCCCTCCGCTGCAGCAGGTGCACCCCTGATCGTCCACCTGCCTGTCCCGGGAAATGAGGGGCCCTTGGTCCGGAAAGTCGTCTCGGACCGGTACTTGTCCTCACAGGCCGGCTCATCGGTGCAGGTGAGCCAGGCTTCCGTCCTGCGTGGGGTAGGGGTGCTCGTGGGGCAGGAGCCGCTGTGCGGCATCCAGGTCTCCGTCCCGTACATGCTCGTGGATCGTGTGGGCGAGTGGCGTGACGTCGGTGATGCGGACGATCCACTCGTCGGCGTAGAGACGTACGGCTTCGCCGGCGAGGCCGAGTTGGAGCGACCGGTGGGGGAGCGGCCGGAGGAGCAGGTCGCGTTCGGGGTCCCATTGCACTCGGCTCGGAGCCCGTTTCAACTGGCGCCTCCATGTGGCGCGGTCGGCGTGGAGCCCGTGCTCGTAGTGGGACAGGCAGGCGTGTGCCAGGGCCCACTCGAAGCCTTCACGGGTGATCTCGACGGCGAGGACGGTCTCTTGGCCCTCCTTGGCGCCCCATCCGCAGCGGTACATCATCCACAGGAACGAGGGCTTGATCCATGTCATCCGGTCGCGTTGCCACACCGGGGGGAAACGGCCTTCCCCGGCCGCCGGCAGGCCGATCTCCGGCGGGTACGCCTGGTAGACGGTGACCGTGGAGTCCGTGTGCAGGGCGCGGATCCGGTAGGTGGGTTCTGTCACGGGAACAGGGTGGGTGCGCTGTCTCGCGCGCGCCATCGAATTACCGGGGCGTGGCCCCGCCCCTTCCGCTGAGGCCCGCTGAGGCCCGGTACGGAATCGACCGGTGACCGGCGCGGTCGGCGCCGTCGGCGGATACGTGGTCGAGCCGGCCGTGGCGGACGGGCTGGATCTCGTCGCTGACGCCTCCGCACGTGGCCCCGACCCGGTGCGCGGATCCGGAGCCGGCCACGTGGTCGAGTGTGGCTCGGAGACGGCCGCTCGTGCAAGGGAGTTGATTCCCGGACCGATACCGACACACTGGGCGCTCTTCGCCGTCGGGCCGAGAACGGAGTGCTGCCCTTGCGCGTCGCCGAAGTCCTGCCGGCCGTCGAGGCGCGGACACATGAGGCGCGTGGTGCGCACGTCCGCGCCGCGCCCGGCCGGGCGGGAACCCGCCCCTTCCGTCAGTGGTGCGGTGCAGGATGCGGTCATGGAATCCGCAACCATTGTCCGGATGCTCTGGGACCGCATGCAGGACCGGGACTGGACAGGCGTCGGCAAGCTGATGGCGGCCGATGTCGTCGTGGAGTGGCCGGTCAGCGGTGAACGCATCCTCGGCCGGGACAACTATGTGCGCGTCAACGCGGAGTACCCGGAGGGATGGTCGATCGACGTGCTCCGCATCGTGTCGTCCGGGGACGAAGTGGTCTCCGAGGTCGAGGTCCCGCATGCCACGATGGGCGTTCACCGGGTGGCGTCCTTCTGGACCGTTCGCAACGACCTGATCATCGGCGGCCGCGAATACTGGGCGGAGCTCGGCGCGGACCCTTCGCCCGCGTGGCGGGCCCCCTACGTCCAGCGCATGTGAGCACTCCTCCGCGATTGCTCGAAAATGATCGATTTTCGGCCAATTCTTGACCGGGTGTGGGGCGCTGTTCCCGCTCCCGGTGGTCCACTTCGGTAACTCGTTGCGTATGGGTAGGGTCGGTCTGTCACCCTGACGGTATTGATCGAGGTGTATTCGTACGAACAGTCCGGGAGCTGCCCATGGGGGCCATTCCGACGCAACGGGAGACCTCGCGTGCCTCCTCCGAGGCGTCCGCTCGGGCGTGTGCGCGGGCGGACGCGACCCTGACCGGCGGCCCCCTCGCCCCGGGGTCCGCGCGGGCCCTGGTGCGGGCGGCGCTCGCCGAGTGGACGGAACGCGCACTGCCCGGTGCCGAGCACCTCACCACCCGGGCCGGCGACGACGCCACGCTCATCGCCAGCGAACTGGTCACCAACGCCGTCGTGCACGCCGGGACCGAGGTACGGCTGAGCTGCCGGCTCGAGGCGGAGACCGGCGCGCTCCTCATCGAGGTCGCCGACCGCCACCCCTCCCGCTCCCCACGCGACAGCGAGCCGGACGCGCCGTCCGGCGAGGACACCGAGAGCCCCGACCACGGGCGCGGTCTGCGGCTCGTGGCCGCGCTCTCCGAGGCCTGGGGGATCACCTACCGGCCCGGCACGCACACGAAGTCGGTCTGGGCCCGTATCCCGGCCCAGGGCCTCGCGGTGGACGGCACGGACGACGTGGGCGGCTCGGACGGCATCGACGACTCGGCAGGTACGGACGACTGGATCGAGGCGTACGCGTACGCGTACGAGGGGGAGCCGGAGCCGGAGCTACCGCGCGGGGCCGGGGTCCCCGTTGCGCGGGGCGGGGCCGATGGGGAGGCGTGGCGTGCGTCCCGGCCGTACCGGCGGGACGGGGCCTGGCTGGGGCGCGGGGCGCTGTCGTTCCTGGCCGAGGCGTCCGACCTGCTCGCCGGGCAGCTCGACGAGGATCTCGTCGCCGCGCTCACCGGCCAGTTGATCGTGCCGCGGCTGGCCGACTGGTGCGCGGTGTGGCTGGAGGACGAGACCACCGGCCATGGCGACTGGAGCGACGGGGCACGGGCCGGCGGGCCACGCCTCGCCCGGGTCTGGCACGCGGACGAGAGCCGCGTCGAGGAACTGAGCAGGGCGCTCGAGCAGAATCCGCCGCCTCTCTCCGATCCGTTGTGCCCCGGCCCGCTCGGCTACCCCTGGCCCGAGAAGGCGCTCGACCCGCCGCAGGCCGGACTCGGCCGCCTGCCGGAGGACTTCGGCCTGCCGGAGGCGCCGTTCGACCTGCCGGAGGTCCCTTTCAGCATGCCGGAGGTGCCGTACGACATCCCGCCGTACGACTACGGCGTCTCCGTGGCCACCCCCGGCACCGCCCTCGCCTACCGCCTCGTCGCCGGCGGGCGGCCGCTGGGGACGCTGGTGATCGGGCGGGCCGGGATCGGGCGGTTCCCGGACGAGGTCACCGGGCTGGTGGAGGATCTCGGGCGGCGCGTGGCGCTCGCCATCGGCGCCGCCCGGCAGTACGCGCGGCAGGCCACCATCTCCGCCGTGCTCCAGCGTGGGCTGCTGCCCGGCGCCGTCGCCGAGATCCCCGGCCTGCGCTCCGCGTTCGTCCACGAGCCCCTCGACAAGGGGGGACCGAGCGGCGACTTCTACGACCTGTTCCAGGCCGGTGAGGGCCGCTGGTGCTTCGCCATCGGCGACGTCCAGGGCAAGGGCCCCGAGGCCGCCGTCGTCATCGGGCTGGCCCGCCCCTGGCTGCGGCTGCTCGCCCGCGAGGGCTACCGCGTCGCCGACGTCCTCGACCGCGTCAACCAGCTGCTCCTGGACGACGCCACGGAAGCCGCCGACGCCGCCGCCCGTGCTCTCGTCGCCGCCGGCGCCCGTCCGACCGCACCCGGGGACGGACCCCAGACCCGCTTCCTGTCCCTCCTCTACGGCGAGCTCACCCTCGTCGAAGGCGAAGGCGAAGACGGCAACGAAGACGGCGACGGTGCCGATGCCGGCGGAGGCCGTGTCCGTGCCCGTGTCACCCTCGGCTCCGCCGGGCACCCCCTGCCGCTGCTGCTCTCGCCCGACGGGACGGTCCGTACCGTCGCCCAGCCGCAGACACTGCTCGGGGTCGTCGAGGACTCCACCTACACCAGTGAGACCTTCGAGGTGCGCTCCGGCGACACACTGCTCTGCGTGACCGACGGCGTCACCGAGCGGCGCTCCGGCTCCCGCCAGTTCGACGACGGGGACGGGCTCGCCACGGCGCTGGCCGGGTGCGTGGGACTGGACGCCGAGCTGACAGCGGAACGCATCCACCGGCTCGTCCACGAGTTCGGCGCGCGGCCGCCGGCCGACGATCTCGCCCTGCTCGTGCTCCAGGCGGACTGACATCCGCGACGCGGAAAGGAGACGCGGAAAGGAGGCGCGGGAAAGGACCAGGGCCGGTGCGGGACAATGGAGCACATGCCTTCCGCACTCCCCGACGGCGAGCCCGTCCCCGCCGACGGCGCGCTCCCCGCGTTCGCGCTCGCCGGGGCCGCCGACCGCCCCCTCGGGTTCTACCTGCACGTGCCGTACTGCGCGACCCGCTGCGGCTACTGCGACTTCAACACCTACACCGCCACCGAGCTGCGCGGCAGCGGGGGAGTCCTGGCGTCCCGCGACAACTACGCCGACACGCTGACCGACGAGGTCCGCCTGGCCCGCAAGGTGCTCGGCGACGACCCGCGCGAGGTCCGCACGGTCTTCGTCGGGGGCGGCACGCCCACCCTGCTGGCCGCCGACGACCTCGTACGGATGCTGGCCGCGATCCGCGACGAGTTCGGGCTCGCGGCGGACGCCGAGGTCACCACGGAGGCGAACCCGGAGTCGGTCGACCCCGCCTATCTGGCCACCCTGCGCGAGGGCGGCTTCAACCGGATCTCCTTCGGCATGCAGAGCGCCCGGCAGCACGTACTGAAGATTCTCGACCGCACGCACACCCCCGGCCGCCCGGAAGCGTGTGTCGCCGAGGCGCGCGCGGCGGGCTTCGAGCACGTCAACCTCGACCTGATCTACGGCACCCCCGGCGAGTCCGACGACGACTGGCGGGCCTCGCTGGACGCGGCCCTCGGCGCGGGCCCCGACCACATCTCGGCCTACGCCCTGATCGTCGAGGAGGGCACCCAGCTCGCCCGCCGCATCCGGCGCGGCGAGGTCCCGATGACCGACGACGACGTCCACGCCGACCGGTACCTGATCGCCGAGGAGACCCTGTCGGCGGCCGGATTCGACTGGTACGAGGTGTCGAACTGGGCCACCTCGGACGCGGGCCGCTGCCTGCACAACGAGCTGTACTGGCGCGGCGCCGACTGGTGGGGCGCAGGCCCCGGGGCGCACTCGCACGTGGGCGGGGTGCGCTGGTGGAACGTGAAGCACCCCGGCGCGTACGCGGCCGCCCTGGCCGAGGGCCGCTCACCGGGTGCCGGGCGCGAGATCCTCTCCGAGGAGGACCGCCGGGTGGAGCGCATCCTGCTGGAACTGCGCCTCAAGGAGGGCGTCCCGCTGTCCCTCCTCCGCGCGGAGGGGCTTCGGGCCGCCGACAGGGCCCTCACCGACGGTCTGCTCCAGCAGGGCCCGTACGACGAGGGGCGAGCCGCGCTGACGCTGCGGGGGCGGTTGCTGGCGGATGGGGTGGTCCGGGACCTGGTGGATTGATCACTCGGCGGAGTGAATCACCACGGAACGCGGGTTCGGTCCCTAACCTGGTTCGTAGGCTGCCGCTAAAAGGACGCGGCGGATGTGGAGGGCCACGGAGATGACCGCTGTGGACGAGCGTGGGATGACCAGGTTCTTCGAGGAGTTCGAGCCTCCTGAGGGGGTCAGGGCCGAGCTTCTCCGGGGGGAAATCGTGATGATGGCCGGTCCCGATCTTGTGCACAACATGATCGTGGAAGATGTCCTGGACCAGATCCCGCGCAAGCAGTGGGCCCGCCTTCAAACCCAGGACGTCGACATCGTCGACGAGGCCAGCGAGCCCGTACCGGATCTGGTGGTTCTCAAGCGTGATGCCACGCCCGAGGCGGGGCGTCTGCTGCCGTCCGAGCTGATCACGCTGGTGGTGGAGGTCGTCTCCAAGACCAGTGTGGTGCGGGATTACCTCGTCAAGCGGTCGATCTACGCCGCCGGCAAAGTTCCCGCGTACCTCATCATCGACCCGATCATGGAGCACTGCGTCCTGCTCACGATGCCCGTCGGAGAGGGGGACGCAGCCGACTACAAGGCACAGATGAAGCTGGACTTCGGTGATCGACTGCCGCTCGACATGCTGGGCGTCGGCCTGGACACCAGTGAATTCGGCACCTTCCCGGGCGTCAGGCCCCACCGCTTTCCGTGACGAAGTCGATCAACTCCTCGACCCTGCCCAGGAGCGCCGGCTTCAGATCCTTGTAGGACCGCACCCGCCCCAGAATGTGCTGCCAGGCGGCCCCCGTGTTCTCCGGCCACCCCAGGGCCCGGCACACCCCCGTCTTCCAGTCCTGGCCGCGCGGGACGCGTGGCCACGCCTCGATGCCCAGGGACGACGGCTTCACCCCCTCCCAGACGTCGATGTAGGGGTGGCCGACGACCAGGGCGTGCTCACTGGTGACCGCCTCGGCGATCCGCGACTCCTTCGAACCCGGCACCAAGTGGTCCACCAGGACCCCCAGCCGTGCGTCCGGGCCCGGACCGAACTCCTCGACGATCGCCGGGAGGTCGTCGACGCCCTCCAGGTACTCCACGACCACGCCCTCGATGCGCAGGTCGTCGCCCCACACCTTCTCGACCAGTTCGGCGTCGTGCCGGCCCTCGACGTAGATGCGTCCGGCACGCGCCACGCGCGCGCGTGCGCCCGGGACGGCCACCGAACCGGACGCCGTACGGGTCGGCCGGGGCGGGCCGGAGGCGGGCCGCACCAGTGTCACCACGCGCCCCTCCAGCAGGAAGCCGCGCGGCTCCAGCGGGAACACGCGGTGCTTGCCGAAGCGGTCCTCCAGGGTCACCGTGCCCGCCTCGCAGCGGATCACCGCACCGCAGAATCCGCTGCCGGGCTCCTCCACGACCAGACCGGGCTCGGCCGGCACCTCGGGGACGGGCCGGGACTTCTTCCACCCAGGGGTCAGGTCAGGAGAATACTGGCGCATTCTGATGACCATAGGAGAAGCAGGTCCCCGTTCGGCCGAAGACTCAGCCCGACACGCCGCCACGAGCCGCGAGGGCGTCGCGCTGGGCCCGTACGAACGCCGCGTCCACCGCCGCGCCGTGGCCGGGAACGTACACCGCGTCCTCGCCGCCCAGGGCCAGCAGCCGGTCCAGGGCACCCGGCCACTGCGACGGCACGGCGTCGGGACCGGCCTGCGGCTCGCCGGACTCCTCCACCAGATCGCCGCAGAACACCACCTCCGGGTCGCCGGGTACCAGCACCGCGAGATCGTGCGCCGTGTGCCCCGGGCCCACGTTCGCGAGGAGCGCCCGCCGTCCGCCGCCCAGATCGAGCGTCCACTCGCCGGACACCGTGTGCCGGGGGCGGACCAGCGCGTCCACCGCCTCCCGGGCCGCCCGCGCGTCCAGACCGTGGCGCTCCGCGTCCGCGCGCAGTTCCTCGCGCCCCCGCGCCAGCACCGTGTCCAGGCCCACCGCGCCGAACACCTCCGCACCCGCGAACACCGCCGCCCCCAGCACATGGTCGAAGTGGGGATGGGTGAGCGCGAGATGCGTCACACGCCGCCCGGCGAGCGCCTGCGCCTCGGCCCGCAACCGCGCGCCCTCACGCAGGGACGAACCGGCGTCCACGAGCAGCACCGCGCCGGTACCTACCACGAGCCCCGCCGTGCAGTCCCACACCGGAAGCCGGCACCGCCCCACTCCCGGCGCCAGCCGTTCCCATCCCGACTCTTCCCAAGCCACCGTCATACCGCGACGCTAACGGCCTACGGCTTTCGTCGCGCGACGGTGCGGGACCGGCCTTGCCCGGGGAGTACCCCCCGGCCGTACACTGAGCGGGGAGACTGGCACTCGCGTGCGAAGAGTGCCAGGGAAGGTACCGGGCGGACGGTTTGAGGAGGTATGCGTGATGCTCAGTGAACGCAGGCTCCAGGTGCTGCGCGCCATCGTCCAGGACTATGTCGGTACCGAGGAGCCCGTCGGCTCCAAGGCCCTCACCGAGCGGCACAACCTCGGCGTCTCCCCGGCCACCGTGCGCAACGACATGGCGGCCCTGGAGGACGAGGGCTTCATCGCCCAGCCGCACACCAGCGCCGGGCGCATCCCCACCGACAAGGGCTACCGGCTCTTCGTGGACAAGCTCGCCGGCGTCAAGCCGATGACCGCGCCCGAGCGGCGCGCCATCCAGAACTTCCTCGAGGGCTCCGTCGACCTGGACGACGTCGTCGCCCGCACGGTGCGGCTGCTCGCGCAGCTCACCCGGCAGGTCGCCGTCGTGCAGTACCCGTCGCTGACCCGTTCGACCGTGCGGCACGTGGAGCTGCTCCCGATGGCGCCCGCGCGCGCCATGCTGGTGCTGATCACGGACACCGGGCGGGTCGAGCAGCGCATGGTCGACTGCCCGGCGCCGGTCGGCGAGGCGACCCTGGCGGATCTGCGGGCGCGGCTCAACAGCCGTGTCGCGGGCCGCCGTTTCACCGACGTACCATCCCTCGTCGAGGACCTCCCCGAGGGATTCGACCCCGAGGAACGCGGTACGGTCTCGACCGTGCTCTCCACTCTCCTGGAGACACTGGTCGAGGAGAACGAGGAGCGGTTGATGATCGGCGGCACCGCCAATCTGACCCGCTTCGGACATGACTTCCCCTTGGTGATCCGGCCTGTTCTGGAGGCGCTCGAGGAGCAGGTCGTGCTCCTCAAGCTGCTCGGCGAGGCGGAGGATCCGGGCGTGACCGTCCGTATCGGTCATGAGAACGCCCACGAGGGACTCAACTCCACGTCCGTCGTGTCGGTGGGCTACGGTTCGGGCGGCGAGGCTGTTGCCAAGCTCGGCGTGGTCGGACCGACACGCATGGATTACCCGGGAACGATGGGAGCGGTACGCGCAGTGGCACGGTACGTCGGACAGATCCTGGCGGAGTCGTAAGTGGCCACCGACTATTACGCCGTGCTCGGCGTACGCCGGGACGCGTCGCAGGAAGAGATCAAGAAGGCCTTCCGGCGACTCGCCCGCGAGCTGCATCCGGACGTCAACCCGGATCCGAAGACGCAGGAGCGGTTCAAGGAGATCAACGCCGCCTACGAGGTGTTGTCGGACCCGCAGAAGAAGCAGGTATACGACCTCGGCGGCGACCCGCTCCAGCAGGCCGGCGGCGGTGGCGCGGGCGGCTTCGGCGCGGGCGGCTTCGGGAACTTCTCCGACATCATGGACGCGTTCTTCGGCACGGCGTCGCAGCGCGGTCCGCGCTCGCGCACCCGCCGCGGCCAGGACGCGATGATCCGCCTCGAAGTCGAGCTGGACGAGGCCGCGTTCGGTACGACCAAGGACATCCAGGTCGACACGGCGGTCGTCTGCACCACCTGCAGCGGTGAGGGTGCCGCACCCGGCACCACCGCGCAGACCTGTGACATGTGCCGTGGCCGGGGCGAGGTCTCGCAGGTCACGCGGTCCTTCCTGGGCCAGGTCATGACCTCGCGCCCCTGCCCGCAGTGCCAGGGCTTCGGCACCGTCGTCCCGAACCCGTGCCCGGAGTGCGCGGGCGACGGACGGATCCGCTCCCGCCGCACCCTGACGGTGAAGATCCCGGCCGGTGTGGACAACGGCACCCGGATCCAGTTGGCCGGCGAGGGCGAGGTCGGCCCCGGCGGCGGCCCCGCCGGCGACCTGTACGTCGAGATCCACGAGCTGCCGCACCACATGTTCCAGCGGCGCGGCGACGACCTGCACTGCACGGTCACCCTCCCGATGACAGCGGCCGCCCTCGGCACCAAAGTGCCGCTGGAGACGCTGGACGGCATGGAGGAGGTCGACATCCGGCCCGGCACCCAGTCCGGCCAGTCGATCCCGCTGCACGGCCGGGGCGTCACGCATCTGCGCGGCGGCGGCCGGGGCGACCTCATCGTGCACGTCGAGGTGCAGACCCCGGGCAAGCTCGACGTCGAACAGGAGCGTCTGCTGCGCGAACTCGCCAAGCTCCGTGGCGAGGAGCGACCGTTGGGCCAGTTCCAGCCGGGCCAGCAGGGCTTGTTCTCCCGCCTGAAGGACGCCTTCAACGGGCGCTGACACGCGCTGAGGGGTACGGGCGGGCGGACACCGGACGGGTGCTTTCCGCGGGGACCGGACGAGGTCTCCGCGGTGCCCTCCCGGAAGCGTGCCGCGCCAAGGGCGGGGTCGGCTTCGGATCCGCGGCCGGACCGTTTCCGGCCCTTCTTCGACCCGCCCCGGCCCGCCCCCGACCCGCTCCCTGATCCGTCTCCGATCCATCTTTGATCCGTCCTGATCCAATTCGGAGATGTCCGAAGGACGTGGCAACATGCCGTCATGTCCTTGGCCCTCACCGACCTCCTCCGGCGCCCCGTGGTGCAGGCCCCGATGGCGGGCGGAGTCGCCGTGCCGCAGCTCGCCGCGGCCGTGTCCGAGGCGGGCGGACTCGGGTTCCTGGCCGCCGGGTACAAGACCGCGGACGGGATGTACCAGGAGATCAAACAGCTGCGCGGGCTGACCGGGTTCCCCTTCGGCGTCAACGTCTTCATGCCGCAGCCCGAGACGGCCGACCCCGCCGCCGTCGGCGTCTACGCCCACCAGCTGGCCGGTGAGGCCCCCTGGTACTCCACCGAGCTCGGTGACCCCGACTGCGGCCGCGACGACGGCTACGACGCCAAACTCGCCGTCCTGCTCGACAACCCGGTGCCGGTGGTGTCGTTCCACTTCGGCGTGCCCTCCCGTGACGTCCTGGACGCCCTGTGCCGCGCCGGCACGTTCACGCTGGCCACCGCCACCACCCCCGACGAGGCGCGAGCCGTTCAGGAGGCGGGCGCCGATGCGGTGATCGCGCAGGGCATCGAGGCCGGCGGCCATCAGGGCACCCACCGGGACGACCCTGAGGCGGACGGCGCCGGCTTCGGACTGCTGTCCCTGATCAGCCAGGTGCGGGAGGCCGTGGACATCCCGGTCGTCGCGGCCGGAGCCATCATGCACGGCAGCCAGATCGCCGCCGTCCTCGCGGCCGGCGCCTCGGCGGCCCAGCTCGGCACGGCGTTCCTCGCCACCCACGAGTCCGGCGCGCACGCCCTGCACAAGCAGGCGCTGACCAACCCCCTGTACGCCCGCACCGAACTGACCCGCGCCTTCTCCGGACGCCCGGCCCGCGCACTGGTCAACCGCTTCCTGCGCGAGCACGGCCCGTACGCGCCCGCCGCCTACCCGGACGTCCACCATCTGACCGCCCCGCTGCGCAAGGCCGCGGCCGCCGCCGGGGACCCGCAGGGCATGGCGCTGTGGGCGGGACAGGGCCACCGGATGGCCCGCGAGCTGCCCGCCGGGCAGCTGGTGGAGGTGCTGGCCGCCGAACTCACCGCCACCCGGAACGCGTTGTCGGCGGGAGGTGCCCGATGACCGCCCCGGTCTTCGTCGTGGACGACTTCGGCACGGACGGCTCCGGCCGGCATGTGCTCGACGGCCCCGAGGGACGGCACGCCGTCTCCGTGAAACGGCTGCGGGCCGGGGAGACCGTCGTCCTCACCGACGGCGCCGGCCGCCGGGCCGAGGGCGAGGTGACCGGCACCGAAGGCAAGGACCGGCTGATCGTGTGCCTCGGCGACGTCGTCGAGGAACCCGTGGAGTCGCCCCGGCTCACGGTTGTCCAGGCCCTGCCCAAGGGGGACCGGGGCGAGCTGGCCGTGGAGACGATGACCGAGGTCGGCGTCGACGCGGTCGTGCCGTGGTCGGCGTCGCGCTGCGTCACCCAGTGGCGGGGCGAGCGCGGGCTGAAGTCCCTCGGCAAATGGCGGGCGACGGCCCGCGAGGCCGGCAAGCAGTCCCGCCGTACGCGCTTCCCGGAGGTCGCGGACGCGGCCACGACCCGACAGGTTGCGTCACTTCTCGCCGAAGCGGACTTCGCCGCCGTCCTCCACGAGAGCGGCACCGAACCCCTCGCGAGGGCCGAACTCCCCGTCTCCGGCACCATCGTGTTGGTCGTCGGTCCCGAAGGCGGCGTCTCGCCGGAGGAGTTGGAGCTCTTCGCGCAGGCCGGCGCCAAGCCCTACCGTCTGGGCCGCAGCGTCCTGCGCACCTCCACCGCCGGCACCGCGGCGACGGCCGTACTCCTGGCCCGCACGGGCCGCTGGTCGTGACGGTCCGCTGGTCGTGACGGTCCGGGCCCCTGCCGGGTCCCGGTCAGCGGTCCGCCGTGCGGCCGGCAGCGACGGCGGGGAACAGCTCCCAGCCGTCGAGCTCCGCGGACCCGGGCCCGGATTCGGCCCCGGGGAGCAGCCCGTGCCTGGCCGCCTCGTCGATGAAGGCCCGTACGACACCGGGCTCGTGCAGGTTCAGCGCCCCCTGGCCCCTGACGGCCACGCACCCCGAGTGGAGGAAGCCGTCGGGGACGAAACGTCCCTCGCCGCCCCGGAACACGAGGCGCGTCGTCCTCCCGTCCCGGTGCAGTGCGAGCACCTCCTGACAGGGCCCCTCGGTACTGTGCCGATGGCGCACCGACCACAGACAGACGGCTGTTCCACCAGCGACGGGACCGTCCACGACGAGTTTTCTGAGCCGGCGTTCGCTGCGCATCCGCCCACGGTAGTGCGCGGTGGCCGTATGCGCCCTACCGTCACGCCCGGGACGGTGGCAGGCTGCCGTTCATGGCGTCCAAGAGGGCACTGACAGGGAGTTGGCGCGGGCTCCGGCCGAGGCCTTGGCCAAGGGCCCGGCGAGGGGCACGGTGGCGGCGGCCGGTGCTGGCCGTGGGGTTCGCCGTGGTTGCCGTGGGCGGGGCGGTGGCGTGCGAGCCGGGCTCGGTCGGCTCGGCCGCGGTGGCGCTCACGACCGACGAGACGGTCACGAAGGAGCTCAACCGCCAGAAGGACGGCGTGCGCTGGCTCAGCTGCACCGCCTCCTACGGGAACGACGCGAGCGCGTCGTCGCGGTCCGCGAGCGCGAGCGAGAGGACCGTGGCCACCGTGGACTGCGACGGGGAGACCGAGGGCGGCAAGGAGATCACCGTCACCGGGAAGATCACCCACGCCGTCAACGGTGCCTGTGTGCGCGGGGACATCACCGCGAAGGTGGACGGCAAGCAGGTGTTCCGGGTCGACGGCCTGGGCGACTGCGACGCCACCAGCCCGCCGGCGGTGGGCGAGCCCACGGCCCGCGGCCCGCGGCCCACCGTCACGGTCACCGTCACGACGACCGTGTGGTGCGACCAGTACCCCTCCTGCCGCCCTGTCGAGGGCAAGTGATTCAAGCCCCTGTCCACGCCGACCGTGCTTGCATAGGGTGATCGGGTGACACAGCCTGTATCGATTGCCTCCGCCGCCTATTTCCGGTTCCCGCATCTGCACGGCGAGTTGGTCGCCTTCACCGCCGAGGACGACGTGTGGCTCGCCCCGCTCGACGGCGGCCGTGCCTGGCGGGCCAGCGCCGACAACGTGCCGGTGACGACGCCCCGCATCTCGCCCGACGGCACCACCGTCGCCTGGACCTCCACCCGTGACGGCGCCCCCGAGGTGCACGTCGCGCCGGTCGAGGGCGGCCCAGGCAGGCGCCTGACGCACTGGGGGAGCATGAAGACCCAGGTGCGCGGCTGGACCCCGGACGGGAAGGTCCTGGCGCTCAGCACCCACGGCCAGGCCAGCCTGCGCCGCACCTGGGCCCGTGCGATCCCCCTCGACGGAGGACCCGCCACCACGCTGCCCTACGGCCCCGTCGGCGACATCGCCCACGGGCCGCGCACCGTCCTGCTGTCCGCGACGATGGGCCGCGAGGCCGCCTCGTGGAAGCGCTACCGGGGCGGCACGGCGGGCAAGCTGTGGATCGAGCAGGAGGCGGGAAACACCGAGGCCACCGAGACCACCGGAGCTCCCGAAGACACCGCGCCCTCCGGAGAGTTCGTCCGCCTGCACGCCGACCTCGACGGGAACATCGAGTGCCCGATCTGGGTGGGCATGGGGGTCCCCCCTGTTCGAGCGGAGCCGAGGACGTGGGGGAGGATCGCGTTCCTCTCCGACCACGAGGGCACCGGCGCGCTGTACTCCTCCCTCGCCGACGGGTCCGACCTGCGCCGGCACACCCCGATCGGGGGCACCTCCCGCTCGAGCGAAGCCGAGAGTGGGGGAGGGTTCTACGCCCGGCACGCCGCCACCGACGGCACCCGCGTCGTCTACTCCAGTGCCGGGCAGCTGTGGATACTGGACGATCTGGACGGCGCCGAGCCCCGCCCGCTCGACATCCGGCTCGGCGGCCAGCGCGTCGACCTCCAGCCGTTCCCGGTGAACGCCGCCCGCTGGTTCGGCTCCGCCTCCCCCGACCACACCGCGCGCGGCAGCGCCGTCTGCGTGCGCGGCACCGTCCACTGGGTCACCCACCGGGCGGGGCCCGCCCGCGCCCTCGCCGCCACCCCCGGCGTCCGCGCCCGGCGCCCGCGCACCTTCCGCGCGGACGGCGAGGAGTGGGTGGTGTGGGTGACGGACGCCGACGGCGACGACGCCCTGGAGTTCGCCCCGGCCACCGGCCTCACCCCCGGCGCGACCCCGCGCCGGATCGCCGCCGGACAGCTCGGCCGGGTCCTGGGGCTCGCGATGGCGCCGGACGGCAGCCGCGCCGCGGTCGCCTCGCACGACGGCCGCGTCCTGCTCGTCGAGCGGGAGACCGGCGAGGTCCGCGAGGTCGACCGCAGCGAGGACGGCGACGTCTCCGGGCTGACCTTCTCGCCCGACTCCGCCTGGCTCGCCTGGTCCCACCCCGGCCCCCGCCCGCTCAGCCAGCTGAGGCTCGCCAGTACCACCGACCTCCAGGTCACCGAGGCGACCCCGCTGCGCTTCCAGGACTACGCGCCCGCCTTCACCCTCGACGGCAAACACCTCGCGTTCCTGTCGACCCGCTCCTTCGACCCGGTCTACGACGAGTACGTCTTCGACCTCGCCTTCGTCGAGGGCGCCCGGCCGCACCTGATCACCCTCGCCGCGACGACGCCGTCGCCGTTCGGCCCGCAGCGGCACGGCCGCCCCTTCGAGACGCCGGACCGCGACGAGACCCCCGACAGCGAGGGCACCCCCACCACCCGGATCGACCTGGAGGGGCTCGCCGACCGGATCGTGCCGTTCCCGGTCGAGGCCGCCCGCTACTCCAACCTGCGCGCCGCCAAGGACGGGGTGCTGTGGCTGCGCCACCCGGTGCGCGGCGTGCTCGGCGCCACCCGGGCCACCCCCGACGACCCCGACCCGAAGACCGAGCTGGAGCGGTACGACCTCGCCCAGCAGCGCCTCGAGCATCTGGCCTCGGACGCCGACCACTTCGAGGTCAGCGGTGACGGCAAGCGGGTGCTGCTGTGGACCGACAGCCGGCTCAAGGTCGTCCCCAGCGACCGGCGCGCGTCGGGCGACGACGACAGCGACAGCAACATCACCGTCGACCTCGACCGGGTCCGCCAGTTCATCGACCCGGCCGCCGAGTGGCGGCAGATGTTCGACGAGGCCGGCCGCATCATGCGGGACAACTAC
Organism: Streptomyces sp. NPDC005774; assembly: GCF_042871645.1. NCBI lineage: Bacteria > Bacillati > Actinomycetota > Actinomycetes > Kitasatosporales > Streptomycetaceae > Streptomyces > Streptomyces sp. NPDC005774. The sequence goes on from NZ_JBIAIV010000018.1 coordinate 19,323, forward strand.
TGGCGGCCCGACATGAACGGCGTCGACTGGGACGCCGTCCTCGACCGATACCGGCCCGTCCTGGACCGGCTCGCCACCCACGACGACCTGGTCGACCTCCTCTGGGAGGTCCAGGGAGAACTCGGCACCTCGCACGCCTACGTCACCCCGCGTGGCGGCTTCGGCGGCGGCGCCCGGCAGGGCCTGCTCGGTGCGGACGTCTCCCGTCACGAGGACGGCAGCTGGCGCGTCGACCGCATCCTGCCCGCGGAGACCTCCGACCCGGAGGGCCGTTCCCCGCTGGCCGCGCCCGGCGTCGCGATCCGTACCGGTGACGCGATCGTCGCCGTGGCCGGGCAGCCGGTCGACCCGGTGGCCGGACCGGCCCCCCTGCTGGTCGGCACCGCGGGCAAGCCCGTCGAGCTGACCGTCTCCCCGGCCGGCGGCGGCGACCCGCGGCACGCGGTCGTCGTCCCCGTCGCGGACGAGGAACCGCTGCGCTACCACGCCTGGGTCGCCGACCGGCGGGCCCATGTCCACGAGCTGTCCGGCGGCCGGCTCGGCTACATCCACGTCCCCGACATGCAGGCTCCCGGCTGGGCCCAGATCCACCGGGACCTGCGGGTCGAGGTGATCCGCGAGGGCCTGATCGTGGACGTCCGGGAGAACCGCGGAGGCCACACCTCCCAGCTCGTCGTGGAGAAGCTGGCCCGGCGGATCGTCGGCTGGGACCTGCCGCGCGGCATGCGCCCGGAAAGCTACCCGCAGGACGCGCCCCGCGGCCCGGTCGTCGCCGTCGCCAACGAGTTCTCCGGCTCCGACGGCGACATCGTCAACGCGGCGATCAAGGCGCTCGGCATCGGCCCGGTCGTCGGCACCCGCACCTGGGGCGGTGTGGTCGGCATCGACAGCCGCTACCGGCTGGTCGACCACACCCTCGTCACCCAGCCCAAGTACGCCTTCTGGCTGGAGGGCTACGGCTGGGGCGTGGAGAACCACGGCGTGGACCCGGACGTGGAGGTCGTCCAGCGCCCACAGGACTACGCGGCGGGCCGGGACGTCCAGCTGGACGAGGCGGTACGGCTGGCGCTGGCCGCGCTCGAGGAGACACCGGCGAAGACGCCGCCGACGGTGGAGTAGGCAGACCGGTGCCGGGTGGGCCCGGGGCACGTCCCCGAGCCCGCCCGGGCCACCGCTGCGGCACCGCCCGCCCGCTGCGGCACCGCCTGTCCGTCACGGGACGCCCACTCGTCGCGGTCCGGGCGACTACGATGCCCTCGTACGCGTGATCACCACGGAGCGAGGAGGGCCCATGGCAGGGGAACCGCAGGACGACTGCCTGTTCTGCAAGATCGTCGCAGGGCAGACCCCGGCGACGATCGTCCGGGAGACGGACACCACCGTCGCCTTCCGCGACATCAACCCGCAGGCCCCCACGCACGTCCTGGTGATCCCGAAGGTGCACTACAAGGACGCGGCGGCCCTCGCCGCGGCCGTCCCCGAGGTCGCGGCGGACGTGCTGCGCGAGGCGCAGGCCGTCGCGGACCAGGAGCAGCTGGAGAGCCACCGCATCGTCTTCAACACCGGCAGCGGCGCCGGCCAGACCGTCTGGCACGCGCACGCCCACGTCCTGGGCGGCCGCGGTCTGCACTGGCCGCCCGGATAGGCAGCCCCCTTTGTCCGTACGCGAACTGGTGGTCCTCGGCACCGCCAGCCAGGTCCCCACCCGCCACCGCAACCACAACGGCTACCTGCTGCGCTGGGACGGCGAGGGCATCCTGTTCGACCCCGGCGAGGGCACCCAGCGCCAGATGCTGCGCGCCGGGGTCGCCGCGCACGACCTGAACCGGATCTGCGTCACCCACTTCCACGGCGACCACTCGCTCGGCCTCGCCGGAGTGATCCAGCGCATCAACCTCGACCGGGTCCCGCACCCCGTCACCGCCCACTACCCGGGCTCCGGGCAGCGCTTCTTCGACCGGCTGCGGTACGCCACCGCCTACCGAGAGACGGTCGGCATCACCGAGGAACCGGTCGGCGGCGACGGGCCGCTCGCCCGCACCCCCGGGTACACACTGGAGGCGCGGAAGCTGTCGCATCCCGTCGAGTCGTACGGCTACCGGCTGGTCGAACCCGACGGCCGTCGGATGCTGCCCGACCGGCTCGCCGCGCACGGCATCAAGGGCCCGGACGTCGGCCGCATCCAGCGCGAGGGCACGCTCGACGGGATCGCGCTGGAGGACGTCAGCGAGGTGCGGCGCGGCCAGCGGTTCGCGTTCGTCATGGACACCCGGCTCTGCGAGGGGGTGTACGCGCTCGCCGAGGGCTGCGACCTGCTCGTCATCGAGTCCACGTTCCTCGACGAGGACGAGGAACTCGCCGTCGAGCACGGACATCTGACGGCTGGTCAGGCAGCCCGGGCGGCGCGGGACGCGGACGTGCGGCATCTGGTGCTCACCCACTTCAGCCAGCGCTACGGCGACCCGGAGGAGTTCGAGCGGCAGGCGCGGGCCGCCGGGTACGAGGGCGAGCTGACCGTGGCCCGCGACCTGCTGCGAGTGCCGCTTCCCAAACGTCGCTGAGACCCCCGTACGATGCTTCGATGCCCGTACCGAAAGCCGAACTGCACCTTCACATCGAAGGCACCCTCGAACCCGAGCTCGCCTTCGCCCTCGCCGCCCGCAACGGCGTCGACCTGCCCTACGCCGACACTGATGCCCTGCGCGAGGCGTACCGGTTCCAGGACCTCCAGTCGTTCCTGAACCTGTACTACGAGCTCATGACCGTGCTGCGCACCGAGCGGGACTTCGAGGACCTCGCCGACGCCTACCTGGCCCGCGCCGCGGCGCAGGGCGTACGGCACGCGGAGATCTTCTTCGATCCGCAGGCGCACACGGCGCGCGGCGTCGGCATGGGCACGGTGGTCGAGGGGCTGTGGCGGGCGCTGGGTCGCAGTGAGGAGAAGCACGGGGTCTCGACCCGGCTGATCATGTGCTTCCTGCGGGACGAGTCCGCCGAGTCGGCTCTGGCGACCCTGGACGCGGCGAAGCCCCACCTGGACCGGATCACCGGTGTCGGCCTGGACTCGGCCGAGGTCGGCCATCCGCCGGCGAAGTTCCGCGAGGTGTACGAGGCGGCCGCCGCGCTCGGGCTGCGGCGCGTGGCGCACGCCGGTGAGGAGGGGCCGCCGGAGTACATCACCGAGGCGCTGGACGTCCTCGGCGTCGAACGGGTCGACCACGGGCTGCGCTGCGTGGAGGACCCGGAGCTGGTGGCGCGGCTGGTGCGGGACCGGATCCCGCTGACCCTGTGCCCGCTGTCGAACGTCCGGCTGCGCGCCGTGGACACTCTCGCCGACCACCCGCTGCCCGCGATGCTCGACGCCGGCCTGCTGTGCACGGTGAACTCCGACGACCCGGCCTACTTCGGCGGCTACGCCGGCGACAACTTCGACGCGGTGCGCGACACCCTCGGCCTCGGCCCGGAGCGGCTGCGCGAACTGGCCCGCAACTCCTTCCTCGCCGCCTTCCTGGACGACGACGAGGACCGGCGGAGCCGATACCTCGCCGAGGTGGAGGCGTACGCCTTCCCGTAGCCCCGTAGCCCCGTAGCCCCGTAGCCCCGTAGCCCCGTAGCCCCTGGCAGAGCTGTAGAGCTGTAGAGCCGTAGCCGTAGAACCGTCAGCCGTCCGGTCGTTCAGCCGGGCGGCTGTCCGTTGTGCCGTGTTTCCACCGTCCGGTGCACCCGGCGCACGCATTGATGGTGGTGCCAACACCCCTATGTACAAGGGTCACAGGCCCATCGATCGCCGCAACGGCCGTCCATAGTCTTTGTGTTGTCGCCGAGCGGGGCGACACACGCGGAGCCGGCCGACAGGCCGCCCGACATCCCGACCCCTGTGACGCCGGTTTCCGTCGTGCCCTGTACAGCACGCTTTCCTACGCTAAATCGTCCTGCTGGAGGAACATCATGGCTCGCAACACCCCCCGGATGCTCGCCGCGATCGCGCTGTGCGCCGTGGCCGGTGCGGGGCTCGCCGGCTGCGAGGACGGGGTGCCGGGCGTGGACCCGACCCCGGCCGCGGACGCTTCCGCCAAGGAGTCCGGCAAGGAGTCCGGCAAGGACCTGCTCACCGGGACCAAGAAGATCACCGTCGGAGACCGGTCGGTGAACGTGTCCTGCTCCGGCAAGCAGGTCGAGGACCGGCCGACCGTCGTCCTGCTGCACGGCGCGGGCGACGACCTGACCAAGATGGCCGCCCTGCAGAAGACGCTGAGCGCCGACGGCCGGGTCTGCTCCTACGACCGGATCGGTGCGGGTGCCAGCGACCGGCCGGCCGGCCCCCAGGACCTCGACGCCGTCGGAAAGACCCTGACCGGGGTGATCGAAAAGACCGCCGGGGGCGGTCCGGTCGTCCTGGCGGGACACTCGTTGGGCGGGCTGATCGCCGCCAGGTACGCCCCCGACCACCAGGACAAGGTCAAGGGCCTGGTCCTGCTGGACGCCACCTCGCCCTCCGCCGGTACCGACCTCGAGAAACGGATCCCCGAGTCCGCCACCGGCCCGGCCGGCGACATGCGAGCCCAGATCCTCGCGACGTACGAGGGGCAGAACCCGGAGCAGCTCGTCTTCGAGGACGGGGAGGTCCGTTCCGCCGGAGACATCCCGGTGCAGGTGATCCAGCACGGGCAGCCGTACCTCGCGGCCATGCTGCCCGAGTACGGGGAGGGCCTCGAGGAGGACTGGACCAAGGGTCAGAAGGCGTGGCCGGCGCTGTCCGGCAACAGTGAACTGAGCACCGCCAAGAACAGCGGGCACCACATCTACCTCGACGAGCCCGAGGTCGCCGTCGAGGCGATCAGGAGCGTCACCGCGCAGGCCGCCGGCTGACGGTCCGGGACCGGTTGCCGCCTGCCCATTGACGGCCCCTGTTCGCCTATCTAACCTCTGTTCTCATACATGGATGGCGTCCCTATGGGGAGATGACGCGGGTGAGTCTCGATACGGGCACGGGCAGCGGCACCGGTACGGACACGGAGGCGGAGGCAGAAACGGGAGCAGGAACGGACACGGAGGCAGGAACGGAGGCGGACGGGGGAAAGGCCGAGGAGACGGTGCCGGACACGGAGACGGACAGGGCGTCGGACACCGCGGCCGTGGTGCGGCGGCTGAGGGACGCGATGGCGGGCGGTGTGCTGTCGTTCCCGCTGACCGCCTTCCAGGACGACGGCACCCTCGACCTCGACGGGCAGCGCGCCTATCTCGCCCGTCAGCTCGCCGCCGCCCCCGGCGCCCTCTTCCCCGCCTGCGGCACCGGCGAGTTCTTCTCCCTGGACGAGGACGAGTACCGGCAGGTCGTCGCCCTCACCGTCGAAGAGGCGGCGGGCGGGGCGCCGGTCGTCGCCGGGATCGGATACGGCTGGGCGCAGGCCGTCCGGTTCGCGCGCATCGCCGAGGAGGCCGGCGCCGACGCGCTCCTCGTCCTGCCGCACTACCTCGTCGACGTCCCCCAGGACGGCCTCGTCGCCCAGCTCGAACACATCGCCGCCCGCACCCGGCTCCCGCTCATCGCCTACCAGCGCGGCCAGGTCGCGTACAGCCCCGGCTCGCTCCGGCGCATCGCCGCCGTCGAGAACGTCGTCGGCCTCAAGGACGGCCACAGCGACCTCGACCGGCTGCAACGCCTCACGCTCGCCGCCCCGGAGGACTTCCTCTTCTTCAACGGAGCCTCCACCGCCGAGATCCAGGCCCGCTCCTACGCCGCCATCGGCATCCCGGCCTACTCCTCCGCCGTCCACGCCTTCGCCCCGGAGATCGCCGACGCCTGCTTCACCGCCCTGCGCGACGGCGACCACGGCACCGTCGACACCCTGCTGCGCGACTTCTACGTCCCCTTCGTCGAACTCCGTGACCGCACTCCCGGGTACGCCGTGTCGCTGGTGAAGGCGGCGGCCCGGCTCCGCGGACGCCCCGTGGGCCCCGTACGCGCCCCGCTCACCGACCCCTCGCCCGCCGACCTCACCGACCTCAAGGCCCTGCTCACCGTTGGCCTGGACCTCGTAGGAGTCGCCCTGTGACCGCGCAGACCGTGCCCGCCGTGCCGACCGCCCGCGACCTGACCATCACCGAGGTGCGGCTCACCCCGATCCTGATCGCCGACCCGCCGCTGCTGAACACGCAGGGCGTCCACCAGCCGTACACGCCCCGGCTGATCGTCGAGATCGTCACGGCGGACGGGACCACCGGCGTGGGGGAGACCTACGGCGACACCAAGTACCTGGAACTGGCCCACCCCTTCGCCGAGCAGCTCAAGGGCCGCAAGGTCACGGATGTGAACGAGTTGTTCGGGCTCCTGGACGAGGTCGCCGTCGCGGCCGCCCGGGTCGACAACGCCGTCGACGTCGGCGGACTGCGCGGCGTACAGACCGCCGACAAGCTGCGGCTGTCCATCGCCTCCGCCTTCGAGGTCGCCTGCCTCGACGCCCTCGGCAAGACCCTCGGCCTGCCCGTGCACGCACTGCTCGGCGGCAAGCTCCGCGACACCGTGGAGTACAGCGCGTACCTCTTCTACAAGTGGGCCGACCACCCCGACGGCGTCCCGGCCGAGAAGGACGACTGGGGTGCCGCCCTGGACCCGGCCGGCGTCGTCGCACAGGCCCGCGCCTTCAAGGAGCGGTACGGCTTCGGCTCCTTCAAGCTCAAGGGCGGGGTCTTCCCGCCCGAGGAGGAGATCGCCGCCGTCCGCGCCCTCGCCGAGGCCTTCCCCGGCCACCCGCTGCGGCTCGACCCCAACGGTGCCTGGTCCGTCGAGACCTCGGTCGAGGTGGCCGAGGCGGTCGGCGGCATCCTGGAGTACCTGGAGGACCCGACGCTCGGCACCCCCGCCATGGCCGAGGTCGCCGCCCGCACCGGCGTGCCGCTGGCGACCAACATGTGCGTGACGACGTTCGCCGAGATCAAGGAGGCGTTCACCACGGACGCCGTCCAGGTCGTCCTCTCCGACCACCACTACTGGGGCGGACTGCGCAACACCCTGCACCTCGCCGCCGTCTGCCGCACCTTCGGGGTGGGCATCTCCATGCACTCCAACACCCACCTCGGGATCAGCCTCGCCGCGATGACGCATGTCGCGTCCACCGTCCCGGGCCTGCACCACGCCTGCGACTCCCACTACCCGTGGCAGTCCGAGGACGTCCTCACCGAACGCCTCACCTTCGAGGACGGCGCCGTGCGGGTGTCCGACGCGCCCGGCCTCGGCGTCACCCTCGACCGCGACCGGCTCGCCGCGCTGCACCGGCGGTGGCTGGAGGACGACGGCGCGCTCCGCGACCGCGACGACGCGGCGGCCATGCGGATCGCCGACCCCGACTGGCTCCCCCCGGCGGTGCCCCGATGGTGAGAGGCCCGGCGGCACACCGGATCCGGGAGCGGGGAGCGGCTCCGGCGTGACGGGCGGTGCGTTGTCGGTGGCGTGGTGCACACTGGCCGGAACCGCACCAGGCCAGGGAGCGCATCGTGAAGGCGTCCACCACATCAGCCGGAGAGGGAACCACCGACAGCGCCGCTCAGGGCGTCATCGGCCACGGCGGCCTCCCGGCGGGGGCGCACTGTCAGCCCCAGACCGACCCGCTCGCCGCGCTGCGCACACCCGAGGACCCGCCCTGGGACGTCTACCTCACCGGCACGGTCTTCCTCGACATCATCTTCACCGGACTCGACTCCGCCCCGGTGCGCGGGACCGAGTCCTGGGCGCGCGGGATGGGGTCGAGCCCCGGCGGCGTCGCCAACATGGCCACCGCCCTGGCCCGCCTCGGCCTACGCACCTCCCTCGCGGCCGCCTTCGGCGACGACCACTACGGGGAGTACTGCTGGGACGCCCTGGAGCAGGGCGAGGCCATCGACCTCTCCCCGTCGCGCACCGTGCCCGGATGGCACTCCCCGGTCACCGTCTCGATGGCGTACGAGGGGGAGCGCACGATGATCTCCCACGGCCACGAACCGCCCCCGGAACAGCCCTCCCACCCGTCGGACCCCACCGCCCGCAAGCGGCTCCCTCCCGGCGCCGCCCTGCCGCTCTGCCCGCCCCGCGCGCGCGGCGCCGTCGCCTCCCTCACCCCGGGCCGCAGCGACGCCTGGATCGCCCGCGCCGCCGCGCAGGGCACCCGCTTCTTCGGCGACGTCGGCTGGGACGACACCGGCGCCTGGGACCTGGCCGCGCTGCCCGACCTGCGGTACTGCGAGGCCTTCCTGCCCAACGCCGAGGAGGCCATGCGCTACACCGGCACCGAGAGCCCCCGCGCCGCCGCGCACGCCCTCACCGAGCATGTGCCCGTCGCCGTCGTCACCCTCGGCGCGGACGGGGCGTACGCCGTGGACCGGCGCACCGGTGAGAGCGCCGAGGTGCCCGCCATCGCCGTCGAGGCGCTCGACCCGACCGGCGCCGGAGACGTCTTCGTCGCCGGCTTCGTCACCGGCAGTCTGGCCGGCTGGCCGCTCGCCGACCGCCTTGCCTTCGCCGGCCTGACCGCGGCCCTCTCCGTCCAGGAGTTCGGCGGCTCCCTGTCGGCCCCCGGCTGGTCGGAGATCGCCGCCTGGTGGCGCGAGGTCCAGTCCCTGCAGGGCCAGGACCCGGCCGCCCTGAGACGGTACGCGTTCCTGGCGGACCTGGTCCCCGACGACCTGATCCGCCCCTGGCCCCTGCGCCGGGCGGTCCCGACGATCGGCTTCGGCCGGTCGGCCTGACCGGCCGAGGTTCTGTTACAGCCGGAACTCCCACAGCCGGCACTCCCACAGTCGGTACCTCGCGGTTGAGCGGAGGCGGACCTCGCCCCGGGCCCCCGGTCTCCGAGCCGGGGAAGCCGCACGTTCCGGCCGCCGACGCAGGACCGGGCCGGTCAGGGCCGCCGTCGGTCAGCTCCGCCGTCGACGCAGCCCCGCCGTCGGAGAGGACCGGCCGTCCTCCCACCGGTCTTCCTCGCGTGTGTGGCCGGTCTCCCACGACGATCATTCACGCCCGCCTCCCGCGGCCACCGGCCCGCCCACGAAACCGCTCGCGGCAGCCGTTCCGCCGCCGAGCCCCCTCCACCGGCCGCCACCCCCCGGAATCCCCTCCCTCACTCCTCTCGCGCCGGCCCGCAACCACCCCGCTGTGAAAAGGCCTACGGGGTTGTCACTCCCGCGTCGTACCCTGGGAGTCGCGAGGCCGCCCTCAGCTGCGCGGCCCTGACGAGGAGGAATCGCAGGCCTTCAGCGCCGGCCCATGACTCAGACACCCACAGCTCGCACCCCCGCGCAGGAGCAGGCGAGAGTACAGCTCACCGTCCCGGCCAAGCACCCCATGGTGACCCTGCTGGGGTCGGGCGACTCCCTGCTCCGCGTGATCGAGAAGGCCTTCCCGGGGGCCGACATCCACGTCCGGGGCAATGAGATCAGCGCGGTCGGCGATGCCACGGAAGTAGCCCTCGTCTCGCGCATGTTCGACGAGATGATGCTGGTGCTCCGCACCGGGCAGCCGATGACGGAGGATGCGGTGGAACGCTCGATCGCGATGCTGAAGGCGAGCGAGAACGGGGAGAGCGACGGCCAGGAGACCCCGGCCCAGGTGCTCACCCAGAACATCCTGTCCTCGCGGGGCCGCACGATCCGCCCCAAGACGCTCAACCAGAAGCGTTATGTGGACGCGATCGACAAGCACACCATCGTCTTCGGCATAGGCCCCGCCGGTACCGGCAAGACCTATCTCGCCATGGCCAAGGCGGTGCAGGCCCTGCAGTCCAAGCAGGTCAACCGCATCATCCTGACCCGCCCCGCGGTCGAGGCCGGAGAGCGCCTGGGCTTCCTGCCCGGCACCCTCTACGAGAAGATCGACCCGTACCTGCGCCCGCTCTACGACGCCCTGCACGACATGCTCGACCCCGACTCCATCCCCCGCCTGATGGCGGCGGGCACGATCGAGGTCGCGCCACTCGCATACATGCGGGGAAGGGCGCAACCGGTTTTCACGAAGGTCCTCACCCCTGACGGGTGGCGGCCTATCGGCGGCCTCCAGGTCGGTGACCTCGTCGTCGGTTCGAACGGCGAGCCGACCCCGGTGTTGGGCGTCTATCCGCAAGGCGAGAAGGACATCTACCGCGTCACGGCCCAGGACGGTTCCTGGACCCTGTGCTGCGGCGAGCATCTGTGGACGGTCCGGACTCGCTCCGACGTACGCCGTAACAAGCCGTGGCGAGTCCTGGAAACCCAGGAGATGATCGGCAACCTGCGTGCAGCCCACGCTCGTCGGTATGAACTGCCGCTGCTCACAGCGCCTGTGCAGCTTCCTGAGCGTGCGCTTCCCATGGATCCGTACGCGCTTGGCCTGCTGCTCGGCGACGGGTGTCTGACGGGCTCCACCACACCGTCCTTCGCGACCGATGATCCGGAGTTGGCGGCAGCGTTGGAAGCCGCCCTGCCCGGTGTCGCGCTGCGGCATCGGGGCGGACCCGACTACGTCTTCAACAGGATCAAGTCCCCTGGCGATGTGATCACCTTGGAGAATCCGGTCACCCGGGTCCTGCGAGAACTCGATCTGCTGCGCACACGGTCGAACACCAAGTTCGTCCCGGAGGAATACCTGTTCAACTCCGCAGAAGTCCGACTGGCCGTACTCCAAGGGCTGCTCGACTCCGACGGCGGTCCGGTCACGCAGGAGGCGCGCACCTGCCGTGTCCAGTACACGACGACGTCGATCCTGCTTCGGGACGATGTGATGGCGCTCGTTCAGTCGCTGGGCGGCGTGGCTTACACCCGTCGCCGGGCGGCTGAGGGCCGCAAGCCCGGTCTCGCCCGGGGCAGGGACGTCGAGTATCGCTCCGACGCCCACGTCATCGACATCCGCCTCCCCGAAGGCATCGAGCCCTTCCGCCTCGCCCGCAAGCGTGACAAGTACCATGTGGCCGGAGGCGGCGGACGCCCGATGCGGTTCATCGACAGCATCGAGCCCGCGGGCAGGGAGGAAACCGTCTGCATCCAGGTGGCGGCCGAGGACTCGCTGTACGTCACGCAGGACTACCTGCTGACGCACAACACGCTGAACGACGCCTTCATCATCCTGGACGAGGCGCAGAACACCAGCGCCGAGCAGATGAAGATGTTCCTCACCCGGCTCGGGTTCGACTCGAAGATCGTCATCACGGGTGACGTCACCCAGGTCGACCTGCCGAGCGGCACCAAGTCCGGGCTGCGGCAGGTGCAGGACATCCTGGAGGGTCTCGAGGACGTCCACTTCTCCCGGCTGTCGTCGCAGGACGTCGTACGCCACCGGCTGGTGGGCCGTATCGTCGACGCGTACGAGCAGTACGACAGCGAGCACGGCACCGAGAACGGCACGCACCAGAGCGGCCGGGGCAGGTCCGGGCACAAGGGGAAGTAGACCGAGCAGCAGATGTCGATCGACGTCAACAACGAGTCCGGAACCGAGGTCGACGAGCAGGCGGTCCTCGACATCGCCCGCTACGCGCTCGCGCGGATGCGCATCCACCCGCTCTCCGAGCTCTCGGTGATCGTGGTGGACGCCGCCGCCATGGAAGAACTCCACATCCAGTGGATGGACCTGCCGGGGCCGACGGACGTCATGTCGTTCCCGATGGACGAGCTGCGGCCGCCCACGAAGGACGAGGCCGAGCCCCCGCAGGGGCTGCTCGGCGACATCGTGCTGTGCCCCGAGGTCGCCGCCAGACAGGGCGCCGAGGCGCCGACGCAGCACACCATGGACGAGGAGCTCCAGCTGCTCACCGTCCACGGTGTGCTGCACCTGCTGGGCTTCGACCACGAGGAGCCCGACGAGAAGGCCGAGATGTTCGGCCTCCAGGCCGCCATCGTCGACGGCTGGCGCGAGGAGAAGGGCATCAGCGGCCCGTCCCCCGCCCCGACCGTGTCATGAGCCCACAATTCGTCCTCGGCGCGATCGCCCTGGTCGTCGTCGCCTGGCTGTTCGCCTGCGCGGAGGCGGGCATCGCCCGGATCTCCACCTTCCGGGCCGAGGAGGCCGTGCGCTCCGACCGCCGGGGCAGCGCACGGCTGGCCAGGATCGCAGCCGACCCCACCCGCTACCTCAATGTGGCGCTGCTGGTCCGCGTCGGCTGCGAGATGGCCGCCGCCGCGCTGGTCACCTACGCCTGCCTGCGCCAGTTCAACGGCACCGCCGAGGCCCTGCTGATCGCCATCGCGGTCATGGTCCTCGTCTCCTACGTCGCCGTCGGCGTCTCGCCGCGCACCATCGGCCGCCAGCACCCCATGAACACGGCCACGGCCGCGGCGTACGTCCTGCTGCCGCTCGCCCGGATCATGGGCCCGATCCCGAGTCTGCTGATCCTCATCGGCAACGCGCTCACCCCCGGCAAGGGCTTCAGGCGCGGCCCCTTCGCCTCGGAGGCGGAACTGCGCGCGCTGGTCGACCTCGCCGAGCAGGAGTCCCTGATCGAGGAGGAGGAGCGCCGCATGGTGCACTCCGTCTTCGAACTGGGCGACACCCTGGTCCGCGAGGTCATGGTCCCGCGTACGGACCTGGTGGTGATCGAGCGCTACAAGACCATCCGGCAGACCCTCACCCTCGCCCTGCGCTCCGGCTTCTCCCGGATGCCGGTGACCGGCGAGAACGAGGACGACGTCGTCGGCATCGTGTATCTGAAGGACCTGGCCCGCAAGACGCACATCAACCGGGACGCGGAGAGCGAACTGGTGTCCACGGCGATGCGGCCCGCGTACTTCGTGCCCGACACCAAGAACGCCGGTGACCTGCTGCGCGAGATGCAGAAGGAACACAACCACGTCGCCGTCGTCATCGACGAGTACGGCGGCACCGCCGGCATCGTCACCATCGAGGACATCCTCGAGGAGATCGTCGGTGAGATCACCGACGAGTACGACCGTGAGATCGCGCCGGTGGAGGAACTGGACGAGGACCGCTACCGGGTCACCTCCCGCCTCGACATCACCGACCTCGGCGAGCTGTACGGCCTGGAGGAGTACGACGACGAGGACGTGGAGACCGTCGGCGGCCTGCTCGCCAAGCGGCTCGGCCGGGTGCCGATCGCGGGCGCGTCCGCGGTGGTCGACCTCCCCGACGAGCGCCGGCTGCGGCTGACCGCGGAGGCGGCGGCCGGCCGCCGGAACAAGATCGTCACCGTGCTGGTGGAGCCGGTCGGGCCCGAAGACCCGGGGGAGTCGACCGACCCGTCCCGGGACGAGGAGGAAGAGGCGCGGGAGAGGGGCGAGCGGGCAGGGGAGCCGTCGGCATGACCCCGGCACAACTGCGGGCCCTCTGCCTCTCCTTCAACGCGGCCGTGGAGGACTTCCCGTTCAACCCGGAGACCTCGGTCTTCAAGGTCGGGGGCAAGCTCTTCGCCCTGACGAACCTGGACGCGCGGCCCCTGAAGGCCAACCTCAAGTGCGATCCGGACGACGCGATCCGGCTCCGCGCCGGGCACCCCGGGCTGATCGTCCCCGGCTGGCACATGAACAAAAGACACTGGAACACGGTGACCGTCGACGGCGGCCTCCCGGGCCGACTGGTCCGGGAGCTGGTCGAGGACTCCTACGACCTGGTCGTCGCCGGCCTGCCGCGCGCCGAACGCCTCCGCCTCGACCGGCCGTGAGGCCGCTGAGACGCTGAGGCGGCGCGGCCCCGTGGCGCGGCGCCGTGAGCGGCCCTGAGGCAGGTCTCCGGGCCCGCGCTCCGTATGCTCGGGGCCATGACCGACAGCAGCGCGCTCGACCCCGAGGACCTCAAGATCGTCACCCTGGCCCGTTCCGCGCGGGCCCGCAACGGTGTGCCCGAGGGGGCCGCCGTACGGGACGAGAACGGCCGGACCTATGTCGCCGGGACCGTGGCCCTGGACTCCCTGAAGCTGACCGCCCTGCAGACGGCGGTGGCGATGGCGGTGGCGTCCGGGGCGAAGTCGCTGGAAGCGGCGGCCGTGGTGACGGACGCCGGTTCGGTGCCGGACACGGACCGTGCGGCGGTACGGGACCTCGGCGGCCCCGGGACCCCGGTGCTCCTGGCCGCCCCGGACGGAACGGTGCGGGAGACGTCGAGCGCGGGGTGACCCCGGGGGCCTCGAAGAACCCGCCCCCGCCCTCGGCCCTCCTCGGGTGTTACCGGCGGTAAATAGGCTGGAATTCCACCTTGTCACCCCCTGCCTCCCGCGCATCAATGGAACCGTTGTTCCCGACGGACCGTCAGGCGCGGTCCGTCGGTCCCCTGTCCCGCGCAGCGTGAGGACCGCTCTCCCTGCCGGGCGTTTCCCCCCACGGAAAGGGAACCGGACTCCATGAGAGGCACACGAATCGGCACCGGCGCGTCCCTGGTCGCCGCCGTGGCGGCCTGCGGGCTCGCCTTCGCCCCCTCCGCCGCCGCCGTCGCCCCCGGGACGGCGACCGTCAACGCCGACTGCGGAAGCTGGGGCGGTGGCGACGCCACCCTCACGGCCACCCAGAGCGGCACGTCCGCCACCATCACCATCAACACCTCCGCGGTCACCGCGCCCCTCGCGATCAGCCGGGACTCGCTCGTCTCGGAGCTCACCCTGGTCAAGGCCGGCGGCGGCACCACTCTCTTCAAGGGCACCAAGAACCCGGCCATGGCGACCGGGGACGCCCTCGAGGTCGGCCCGCTCTCCGCGACCGTGGCGTCCGGCGACAGCCTGGAGGCGTTCGGCGGCAAGCTGAAGGTGACCGCGTTCGGCTTCATCACCATCACGTGCACGGCGCAGGGCCCGCAGTCCCCGGGCCCGTTCGTCTTCGACTGATCCAGGCCTCGCCCCCCACTCGAGGCCTGGACGGCCACGGCTCGATCGCCGCTTGATCCCGCCGTCCCCCGGGCCGGGCATCTCACGGGGTGCCCGGCCCCCTGGACCCGGCGCGGGCGGGTGGTACGGCGGGGCTCCGGGGATCAGGGAGAATGGGCGGCATGAGTGTTCGTACCCAGTCATCCGAGCAGCCCGCCGAAGCAGACCACCGGGCCGGCTTCGCCTGCTTCGTGGGCCGCCCCAACGCGGGCAAGTCCACCCTCACGAACGCTCTGGTCGGGCAGAAGGTGGCGATCACCTCCAACCGGCCGCAGACGACCCGGCACACCGTGCGCGGTATCGTCCACCGCCCCGAGGCGCAGCTGATCCTCGTCGACACCCCCGGCCTGCACAAGCCGCGCACGCTGCTCGGCGAGCGGCTGAACGACGTGGTCCGCACCACCTGGGCCGAGGTCGACGCGATCGGCTTCTGCATTCCCGCGGACCAGAAGCTCGGCCCCGGCGACCGCTTCATCGCCAAGGAACTGGCCGGGATCAAGAAGACCCCGAAGGTCGCCATCGTCACCAAGACCGATCTGGTGGACGGCAAGGCGCTCGCCGAGCAGCTGATCGCCGTCGACCTGCTCGGCAAGGAGCTCGGGATCGCCTGGGCGGAGATCGTCCCGGTGTCGGCGACCGCGAACCAGCAGGTCGACCTGCTGGCCGACCTCCTTGTCCCGCTGATGCCCGAGGGTCCCGCCCTCTACCCCGAGGGCGACCTGACCGACGAACCCGAGATGGTCATGGTGGCCGAGCTGATCCGCGAGGCCGCCCTGGAAGGCGTCCGCGACGAACTGCCGCACTCCATCGCCGTGGTCGTGGAGGAGATGCTGCCCCGCGAGGACCGCCCCGCCGACAAGCCCCTCCTCGACATCCACGCCAACCTCTACATCGAGCGCACCAGCCAGAAGGGCATCGTCATCGGCCCCAAGGGCAAGCGCCTGAAGGACGTCGGTATCAAGTCGCGCCAGCAGATCGAGGCACTGCTCGGCACACCCGTCTTCCTCGACCTGCACGTCAAGGTGGCCAAGGACTGGCAGCGGGATCCGAAGCAGTTGCGGAAGCTGGGGTTCTGACGCGGGGTGGGTGTTCGGGGCTCCTGCCGCGCGGCGGTAGCCGCATGTTGATGCGGTCTCGACCTGCACGTCAAGGTGGCCGAGGACTGGCAGCGGGATCCGAAGCAGCTGCGCCGCCCGGGGTTCTGACGCCACACCGGGCGCGGGGCCGGGGACCGGGACGGAATCAGGTTACGGACGGGCTCCGGTGCCGGTGCTGCTCGCGCAGCGTCTCCCGCAGCCAGCCGTAGGACGACTTCGGTGTGCGCCGCCGGGTCTCGAAGTCCACGTGGACCAGGCCGAAGCGGCGGGCGAAGCCTTCGGCCCACTCGAAGTTGTCCATCAGGGACCACACGAAGTAGCCGCGTACGTCCACGCCCGCCTCCAGCGCCCGGTGCAGGGCACGGATGTGGCCGTCGAGGTAGGCGATGCGGGCTTGGTCGTCGACGCCCTCGTAGGAGCAGCCGTTCTCGGTGATGACGACCGGGGGGAGCCGGTCGCCGTAGCGGGCGTGGAAGGTGGTGAGGAGTTCGGTCAGGGCCTCGGGGACCACCGGCCAGCCGAAGTCCGTCACCGGGTATCCCTCGATCTCCCGGACGGAGAAGGGAAGGTCGGCCGGCATCCGGACGCCGCCGAAGTCGATCTCCGTGCCCTGCGGGGCGCCCACCCGGGTCGGCGCGTAGTAGTTGACGCCGTACCGGTCGATCGGTTCCGCGATGATCCTCAGGTCCGCCTCGACGTCACCCGGCATCAGGTCGCCGAGGCCGTCCGGGTAGCGGCCGAGCAGTACGGGGTCGGCGAACAGGCGGTTCAGGAGCGTGTCGTAGAAGTCCGCCGCCGCCACGTCCGCCGGGTCGGGGGAGGCCGGCCAGGTCGGGCCGTGGGAGTTGGCGATGCCGATGTCACCGGCGCCGGCGGCGCGCAGGGCGCGTACCGCCAGCCCGTGCGCCAGGAGCTGGTGGTGCGCCACCGGCAACGCGTCGAAGAGCAGTTCCCGTCCGGGTGCGTGGACGCCCAGCGCATGGCCCAGCAAGGTGTGTTCGGCGGGCTCGTTGAGGGTGATCCAGCGCTCCACGCGGTCGCCGAGACGTCCGGCGACCTCGGACACGTACTCCGCGAACCGCTCCGCGGTGCTCCGATCCAGCCAGTCCAGACCGGCCGGCAGATCCCAGTGGAACAGCGTCGGCACCGGCCGTACGCCCACGGCGCACAGCTCATCGACCAAACGGTCGTAGAAGTCCAGTCCGCCCCGCGCACGGACCCGGGGCCAGGAGACGGAGAAGCGGTACGCATCCACGCCCAGGCCGGACAGGAGCGCCACGTCCTCGCGGTACCGGTGCACGTGGTCGCAGGCCACCACCGCCGTCGAACCGTCCCGCACCCGGCCCGGCTCGGCCGTGAACACGTCCCACACGGACGGTTCGCGTGCGTCCACCGCGCCCTCGATCTGGTGCGCCGAGGTCGACACGCCCCACAGGAAGCCGTCCGGGAAGCGGGGGATCGGGTTCGTCGTCGCCATGGGGTGGATCATCCGCACCGGCGGCCGGGCAAGTCAACGTCCTTGCACGCAGCGGTGGTTACGCACCCTCCTTGAGCACTCTGCTGATCAGTGTGCGCTGTTCCTCGGTCAGCCGGGGGTCGGCGCAGTACACCGACCTCCCGTCCACCGTGATCCGGTAGCTGAAGCCGTCCGGGACCCCCGCCAAAGGTGTGCCCCGGCCGGCGGTGACGGCCCGTTCGGCGAGGGCGTGCCACTCGACGGCGTCGGCCCGGCCCGAGGTGTCCACCTCGGCCTGCCGCTCGATTCCCGCGAAGCCGCCCGTACGCCGCACCTGAATTCGCATGGTCCCTGTCTAGTACGAGAACGGGCCCGCGGCCCACCCCGACGCCACTCCGACCCGCCCCGGCGCCACTCCGGCCCCTGCCGGCGTCACAGCGTCGGTACCCCCACCCGCTCCCACGCCTTCGACACCGCCAGCAGCTCCTCGCCCTCACCGAACCGCTCCCGTGCCGCCTTCACCGTCAGCGTCGCGAAGTCCGTGAACTGCGCGTCCTCCACCAGCTCGCCGCCGGTCAGCACGTCGTACCAGACCTGCCCCGCCCGCTCCCAGGCATTCCCGCCCAGGGTGGTGGCCGCCAGGTAGAAGGCGTGGTTGGGGATGCCGGAGTTGATGTGGACGCCGCCGTTGTCCCGGCCGGTGTGGACGTAGTCGTCCATCGTGGCGGGCTGCGGGTCCTTGCCGAGGACGTCGTCGTCGTACGCGGTGCCCGGTTCCTTCATCGAGCGCAGCGCCACCCCCGTCACCCGCGGGGCGAGCAGTCCGGCGCCGATCAGCCAGTCGGCGTCGGCGGCGGACTGGTCCAGCGAGTACTGCTTGATGAGGGCGCCGAAGACGTCCGACACCGACTCGTTGAGCGCGCCGGACTGGCCGAAGTAGGCCAGGTTGGCGGTGTACTGCGTGACGCCGTGCGCGAGTTCGTGGCCGATGACGTCGATGGGGATCGTGAAGTCGAGGAAGATCTCCCCGTCCCCGTCGCCGAACACCATCTGCTCGCCGTTCCAGAAGGCGTTGTTGTAGTCGCGGTCGTAGTGCACGGTCGCGACCAGCGGCAGGCCCGAGCCGTCGATCGAGTCGCGGGAGAAGGCCTTGAGAAACAGCTCGAAGGTGGCGCCGAGGCCCGCGTAGGCGCGGTTGACGGTGGCGTCCTTGCCGGGCTTCCCGCCCTCCCCTCGGACCTTCGCCCCCGGCAGCGAGGTGCGGTGGCGGGCGTCGTGGATCGTCCGGTGCGGCTTGCCCGCCTCGGCCCCGGCGAGGGGCGCGACGGCCGGGGCGCCGACCACCGTGGTCAGACGGCGCTGGGTGCGCTCGTAGGCGTCGCGCTGGAGGGTGCGGCGGGCGGGGCCGGAGAGGGCGGGGTCGTCGGCCTGCGCGAGCCGGTCCAGGACGTGCGGCGGGACGATGGTGCAGAAGACGGGCTCGGAGCCCCCGTTGGTCGTCATGTCCCGCACCATCGCACTGCGTCACTCAAATGTCACTATCAGCGACCACATCCTTATGCGTGATGGGTGAAATGTGCTGTCAATCCCTGCATGGGGACGCGCCTGAGTGGTATACGGCACTTTTTGTCCCCTTCCTCCCTCTGATCCCGCATACTGATACGGACCCTCGCGTGGGAGCGCGTCTCGGTTAAGCTGCGCAGCATCATGCGTTTCGGGCTGCTCCTCCTTAGCTGCCGCGGCGAGGGCCTGTAGTCGAGGCCGACCCCCTCCCCGCGGAGTTTGGCGCTGCGCCGTCGGCCGTCCCTTCCGGATCCCACCGGATGACCGCGGACCATCGAGGAGCCCACGCACCATGGCGAACCGCCAGCAGCCCAGTTCCATGCCGATCCACAAGTACGGCCGCTACGAGCAGGTCGACATCCCTGACCGCACCTGGCCCCAGAAGCGGATCACCACCGCCCCCCGCTGGCTCTCCACGGACCTGCGCGACGGCAACCAGGCCCTGATCGACCCCATGTCGCCCACCCGCAAGCGGGCCATGTTCGACCTGCTGGTCGCGATGGGCTACAAGGAGATCGAGGTCGGCTTCCCGGCCTCCGGCCAGACCGACTTCGACTTCGTGCGCTCCATCATCGAGGACCCGGACGCCATTCCCGAGGACGTCACGATCTCCGTCCTGACCCAGGCCCGCGAGGACCTGATCGAGCGGACGGTCGAGTCCCTGAAGGGCGCCCACCGCGCCACCGTGCACCTGTACAACGCGACCGCGCCGGTCTTCCGCCGGGTCGTCTTCCGCGGTTCCAAGGACGAGATCAAGCAGATCGCCGTCGACGGCACCCGTCTGGTCGTGGAGTACGCGGAGAAGCTGCTGGGCCCCGAGACGCACTTCGGCTACCAGTACAGCCCCGAGATCTTCACCGACACCGAGCTGGACTTCGCGCTGGAGGTCTGCGAGGCGGTGATGGACGTCTACCAGCCGGGTCCGGGCCGCGAGATCATCCTGAACCTGCCGGCCACGGTGGAGCGTTCCACGCCGTCCACGCACGCCGACCGCTTCGAGTGGATGGGCCGCAACCTGTCCCGCCGCGAGCACGTCTGCCTGTCCATCCACCCGCACAACGACCGCGGCACGGCCGTGGCCGCCGCCGAACTGTCCCTGATGGCCGGCGCCGACCGCGTCGAGGGCTGTCTGTTCGGGCAGGGCGAGCGCACCGGCAACGTCGACCTGGTCACCCTGGGCATGAACCTGTTCTCCCAGGGCGTCGACCCGCAGATCGACTTCTCCGACATCGACGAGATCCGTCGTACGTGGGAGTACTGCAACCAGATGGACGTCCACCCGCGCCACCCGTACGTGGGCGACCTGGTCTACACGTCCTTCTCCGGCTCCCACCAGGACGCCATCAAGAAGGGCTTCGACGCCATGGAGGCCGACGCGAAGACCAAGGGCGTCACCGTCGACGACCTCGAGTGGGCGGTGCCGTACCTGCCCATCGACCCCAAGGACGTCGGCCGCTCCTACGAGGCCGTCATCCGCGTCAACTCGCAGTCCGGCAAGGGCGGTATCGCCTACGTCCTGAAGAACGACCACAAGCTGGACCTGCCCCGCCGGATGCAGATCGAGTTCTCGAAGATCATCCAGGCGAAGACGGACGCCGAGGGCGGCGAGGTCACCCCGGCCGACATCTGGACGGTGTTCCAGGACGAGTACCTGCCCAACCCGGACAACCCCTGGGGCCGTATCCAGGTCAACAACGGCCAGTCCACCACCGACCGGGACGGCGTCGACACACTCACCGTCGAGGCCGCCGTCGACGGCGTCGACACCGTGCTGACCGGCAGCGGCAACGGACCGATCTCCGCGTTCTTCGAGGCCCTGCAGTCCGTCGGAGTCGACGTACGCCTGCTCGACTACCAGGAGCACACGATGAGCGAGGGCGCCTCCGCGCAGGCCGCCTCGTACATCGAGTGCGCCGTCGGCGACAAGGTTCTGTGGGGCATCGGAATCGACGCGAACACCACCCGCGCCTCACTGAAGGCGGTTGTCTCGGCCGTCAACCGGGCGGCCCGCTGAACAGCCGCTTCGAGGGGTTCGACGGCCCCGCTCGCCACTTCCGGCGGGCGGGGCCCCGTCGGTTACCGGCCACATCCGGTGGAGGTCACGGAAAGGTCTCGTCCGAGGTGCTGACTCAGCCTCACTGATGTGGCTAACATCACGGGGCACGGCGATGAAGCCGGGGCGATGCGGAGGTGCGACGTGCTGCCAGGACGGGGACCCGACGGCCATGGCGCTGTCACCAGACTTTCGCGCCTGCTGGGCAACCGGACCGCCTGGACGGCAGTGGGCGACGGTGAGTTCTTCTGCCCCGGCTGCGGCGGCGACCGCAACTACCAGCGGCTGACCGGACAGCGTCGCTTCGCCCTCCTCGGCGTGCCCCTGCTGCCCCGTGGCACGACCGGTCCGGTCGTCGAATGCGCCGCCTGCCGCAGCCACTTCGGCACCGACGTCCTGGACCACCCCACCACCACCCGCTTCTCCGCGATGCTCCGCGACGCCGTGCACACCGTCGCCCTCGCGGTGCTGGCCGCGGGCGGCACCAGTGCGCGCGCCCCCCTGGAGGCCGCCGTGTCCGCCGTCCGCGCGGCCGGCTTCGACGACTGCACCCAGGACCAGCTGGCGGCCCTCGTCGAGGCGCTGGCCGCCGACACCGGCCGCTTCACCGATGAGCCCTGCGCGGCGGGCCTCGCCATCGAACTGCACGAGGCCCTGGACCCGCTGGCCCCGCACCTCGCCGCCCCGGGCCGCGAAACGATCTTCCTCCAGGGTGCCCGCATCGCCCTCGCCGACGGCCCCTACACCCCCGCCGAACGCGACACGCTGTCCACCGTCGGCGCCGCCCTCACCATCTGCGCGAGTGACGTGACCCGCCTGCTGACGGTGGCGCGGACGCCGTCCTGACCCTCCCGGGGCCGGCCCGGCTCCCGGCTCAGTGGAATGCTCAGTGGAATCCGGTGAGCCCGAGATGCATGATCAGCCGGTCCTGGCCGGGGCCGAAGTAGTCCCGGCGCAGCCCGGCTTCGGGCTGCTCGGGACGAAAGCCCAGGGACCGGTAGAGCAGGACGGCCGCGCGGTTGGCGGGCTCCACCGTCAGGCGGACCTGTTCGATGCCGCTGTCGCGCAGCCGTGCCAGGGCCGCCACCATCAGCTCCCGGCCCAGTCCGTGGCGGCGGCGCTCCTCGGCCACGCACAGGCCGAGGATCCAGCTCTCCCGGCTGAGCGCGGTGGTCGCGGCCAGGACGTAGCCGCGCAGGCGTCCCCCGCCGTCGTCGAGGACCAGGAGGTGTTCGGCGTACATGTCGTAGAGCTGGCGGAACAGGAACGCGGGGTACGCGACCTCCTGGAAGACCGCCTCGTCGAGCCGTCGAAGTTCGGGCAGGTCGGATTCCTGTGCCGTCCGCAGGACCAGGGGCCGGGGGTCGGGGAACGGGTCCGGTTCCCCGAGGTACCCACGGCGGTCCAGGGCGTGCTCCAGCGGCTCGGCGGTCATGCCACCCCCCAGTCGGGACGTTCGGGATGTGTGGGCGTCAACGCGGCGGCCCCGGCGCGGTTCACCCTAAGGAAGTAGGCGTCCCGGTGGCGGCCGACGGTTTCACCTCGCTACAGTGAGCGTCCAACTCACTGCGTGCAAGCGCGAGTTCAGGTTTGTCGGCGAAGTGCTGACGTGCGCCCTTCGTGCTCCTGTTCGTTGGGGACTGTCTCATTCCCGGCTCTCTGTGTGTTTCGTGTCGGTTTACCGTGCGAATACCGGCAGATGCTGTTCCGTCTGCCGGCGTCCGCGAGGACATGCGCACAGGGCGCAGGGTCTTGTCCGACACTGATGGGAAACGACAGGGTGATGATGGATCGCAACGCCGACGCGCCGTGGTCGCATTTCGATCCCGAGGTGTATGTCGACCTCAACTACCGCACACCGCTCGAAGTCGACCTGCTGATCGTGCGGTTGATGCGCGATTACTTCAGCGGCTGCTTCGGTGCGGGCGTCCCGGGAGTCCCGGGGGCGGTGCGCGGTGTCGACGTCGGGGCCGGCGCGAACCTCTATCCGGGCCTGTCCATGCTCCCGTGGTGCGAGAAGATCATCCTGCTCGAGTACGCGCAGCCGAACGTGGAGTACCTGGAGCGGCAGACGGCCCCCGCGGGCTATGACGGGGCCTGGGACGCGTTCTGGAACGAGCTGAGCGAGGTCCCCGCCTACGCCGCCGTCGAACCGAGGGCCCGGTTCAGTGAGATCGTCCGCGTGGAGCGGGCCAACCTGCTCGACCTCGACGGACAGCGGCGCTGGGACATCGGGACGATGTTTTTCGTAGCGGACTCGATGTCCGAGTGCCCCGACGAATTCCTGCGGGGCGTACGGTGTTTCATGGACGTGCTGACCGAAGGGGCCCCCTTCGCCGCCGCGTTCATGAAGGAGTCGGTCGGCTACCAGGTCGGCGAACACCGGTACCCGGCCTACCGGGTGAACGAGGACCGGGTCCGCGAGAGCCTGGAGCCCTTTACTTCCGAGCTGGAACTCCACGATCTGCACCACATGGTGCGGCCGGGTCACGAGGGAATCATCCTCGCCCTGGGACGGCGCAATTCGGAGATTGCCGCCCCCTAGGAACGGGGACCATCCCTGAACACCGGGTAACCAGATCTGTACGAGGGGTGCGGGAATGCAGATCAAGCCACGGCAGCATCTGCTGGACATCTGGCAGGCCGCGGCCCGCCATTCGTTCGACGACGGAAAGCTCGTCTGGGGGGAAACCGACGGGCTGAGTTCCGTCGCGGACGCGGAGCGGCTGCTCTGCCTGCTGTACCCCGCCACCGAGGTCCCCGCGTTCCGTCTCGACCAACCGGACACCACCGAACGGGACGTCCTGCGCGCGCTGGATCGGGTCGGCAGCCGGCTCGAGATCCCGCCCAACATGATCACCGTCCTGTCCCAGTTCATGCGCACCCACACCGGGCCGGACGACAGCCCCACCTTCTCCGGCGGGCACTACTTCAGGCCGACCGACCCGAAGCAGAAACCCACCCACGAACAAACCCAGCTGGGCGTCGTCGACGCCTACTCCATGTCCGTCACGCTGTGCCTGGCCACCCTGGGATTCCTCAAGGTCTACGAGGAGAACACCACCCGGCCCGAGGTGCGCAGGTCGCTCGGTGAATTGAGAGAAGCCACCAACACCCGGCTGACCGCCGCGATGGTCAGCCTGCTGCGCTCCTTCACCGTCAACGTCTTCGACGCCGAGTCCGAGCAGGGCCGGCGGCTCATCCAGGTCATCGGGCAGAACAAGCAGTCCGACCGGGCCGTGCTCCAGCAGTTCTCCCGCAGATTCCGCCCGCTGCGCGCCACGATCATCGAAAGCCTCAGCCGCGGCATCGAGGTCGACGAGAGCATCCGGGACGAGAGCCAGCTCTTCGAGTGCGGCTGGGCCTGGGGCGTGGTGAAGGACGCGCCGACCATCACCGACCTGGACGTCCCGGTCAAGGGCCAGCCCGACGGCATCGCCGACCGGCTGCCCTACGTGTACTTCACCGTCGTTGCCCTGGACGGCATCCAGGACCTGTTCTCCGAGCGCACCCTCACCCTGGGACTCCTCGACGAGGACCAGCAGAAGCTCGCCGAGGCGTTACGCCTGCGCTGGGAACTCAGCCAGCAGTACTGGTCGGCCATCGCCCGCTTCGGCACCGAGCGCTGGCCCCTGGAGGACCTCCCCTGGCAGACCACCGGTCTGCGGCTGGAGTCGGAGTACTTCTCCCTCACCGTGGCGGCCATCCTCGTCCACGACCTGATCCGCCGGAAAGCGACCGACGACGACCTCACCCGCACCGTCGCCATCATGGAACGCCTCGCCGACAGAGGCCGCATCACCAGCCGGATGACCAGGAACGACCCCACCGTCCGGCTGCACAACCCGGGGGTCACCATGCCGCTCGCCGGGTCCGAGCGGTCCGGCGCGCCGCTGGAGTGGCGGATGACCGACTTCTCCGCGCAACTGCTCAAGCGGATCATCCAGCTCGCGGCACTCTCCCGGAACATCGAGGCGCAGGACCGCCTGATCCGCCTGGGCGAGCAGACGTTCGAGCACCTGTGGAACCGGCGGATCGAGGACGGCGACGGAGCCGGCCTCTGGGACAACGCGGCAGCCGTCTTCCCGGACGCGGCCCTCGGCCGGCGCCTCTCCTGGAGCATCACCGAGCGCGTCACCGAGTGCCTGGTCGCCGCCCGCGGCCTGTACGAGCAGCGGCCCATCCGCAGCCCCGAACTCGCCGAGCTGGCCCGCGAACTGCTCAGCGAGGCCGCCCATCTGTTCGGCAAGGAACAGCTGGAGGCCTCCGTCACCGCCGACGGCAGCCGGGGACGGGCCATGCGGAGCATCGAGAACCGCCTGGACCACGCCCGTGACCTGGTCGACGAGCGGCCCGCCACCGCGTTCGCACTCGCCCTGCCCGTGCTCCAGGAACTCGACACCCTGGCCCAGGCCCGCGGTGCCGCCGCAGAGGAGATGTGAGCCGTGCTCGTCTTCGCCGCCTCCGACAAGGGAGGCACGGGCCGCTCGGTCACCAGCGCCAACCTGGCCTACCAGCGCGCCCTCACCGGTGACCACGTGGCCTACGTGGACTTCGACTTCGGTTCCCCCACGGCCGCCGCCGTCTTCGACGTACCGGACGCGATGCGCGGCATCGCGGAGCGGGGCCTGCACTCCTACCTGGAGGGCGAGGTCACGGAACCGGCCAGGATCGACATCTGGCGGCAGACCGAGCACCCCCAGCTGCACGCCCGGCCGAACCAGTCCGGCCGCCTGGCCCTGTTACCCGGCGACGCAGGCGGCGGCGAGTTCGTCACCGGCGAGGACACCCTCGACCGCTGCGTCGACCTGCTGCTCAGGCTGAACGGCGAGTTCGACCTGACCGTGGTGGACCTCAGCGCCGGGCGCAGCTACGCCGTGGACATGGTCCTGGCGGCGACCGCCCACCCCCGGATGCGCTACGTCCCCTTCCGCTGGCTCGTTTTCCACCGCTGGACCCGGCAGCACGTGATCGCCGCCGCCGGGCTGGTCCACAAGGAACACGGCATCATCAGGGGCGGCGTCGACCGCGGGCACGACGAGGAGGCCCTGCGCGGCGCCATCCGGTTCGTCCGGGCCGCCGTGCCCGACCCCGACTCGCCGCTGTGGGCCCAGGGCTCGCCCGCCCAGGCGGCCTGGATGCAGTCCTGCGACGACGCCCTGCGCCGGCTCGCCTCGGAGCACCGCATCGGCGACAGCGTGGTGCTCGGCGCCGTACCGCTGGAACCCGTCCTGCAGTGGCGCGAGCAGCTGATCACCGAAGAGGACGTGCTCTCCACCCAGATCGCCAACAAGGAGACGCTCGAGGCGCTGGAGGAGATCGCACGACGCCTGACCGACGACTCCTGCTGGGGGCGGCCATGACGGACGCAGTGTTCCGCGAGACCACCGCCGAACCGCGCACCCAGGCGGTGCCGCTGTCCCACCTCTCCCTGGAGCTGGGCCACCTCTACATGGAGGACTTCGAGGCCGGTCCGGAGAACCTGCGGCGGCACTTCGCGCAGGTACGGCCCTGGGCGGACGCGGCGCGGGCCGCGGCGGCCGCCCGGACGGACGGCAAACGCCCCCGGATCAGCACCTGCTTCCTGATCGACGACTACTTCACCCGCTTCTCCAGCCCCGCCGAACTCGTCCCGCTGCTGCTGGCGGAGGCGGACCGGGCCGGGCTGGCCGTCGACTACCTGGCACGCGAGTCCGGCTGCGCGGTCGCCGGCAAGGTGCCGGTCGCGGAGGCGGTGGCCGGCCGACTCGTCGAGGAACCACCGCCCGGCAGCTACGGTCTGCGCCCCCCGGCCGCGCAGACCGGCTGGCTGGCCAACGGTGAGCGCAGTCCCGTCGCACGCGCCCCGCAGGCGATGAAGAAGGCCGCCGTCTGGCAGCCGCCCAAGGAGACCGCGTCCCGCCGCCACTCCGTCTTCCTGGACGTCGAACTCTGGAGCGACGCACCCGACGGGCAGCGCACCTGGTCCTGCCCCTTCCTCGCCGCGGTCTGGCAGCTCTCCCGCCTCGGGCTGCTGCGCACCGAGGGCGAGGCCGTCCTCGAACCCCAGCCGCACACCGCCGACGGCTTCCCCGAGGACTGGGACGAACTGCCCCCGCTGCTCCGGCTCAACCCCCGGGCGGACCCGTTCGCCGCGTACCGCACCTGCTCGGTGGTGCCCAACCGGTTCCTGCCCGTCGAGCACGCCGTCCGCGTCATCCTCGACCAGACCGAGGTGGACCCAGAAGCTCTGGGCCAGGTGGCCCGCCGGTCCGCCGGGGAGAAGGTGCCCGTCCCCGACTCGGTCGCCGACCGCGTCTCCTACGTCTTCTACGCGGGGCCGTGACATGGGGCCGTCGAAGACCGCACCGCGTGTCGTGCTCGCCTGCGGAGAGGTCCGCACCTCGCTGCTGCCGGCCCTGCAGGCCCTCGACAGCCGGGCCGCCGCCCAGCTCCTCGGACTGCGAGCCGACGAACGCGTCCTGCTCTCCGAGCGCCCCAACCTCTACGGCCGCTCGCCCGACACGCTCACCGGCGTCGACTGCCCCCTGCCCAGCGCCAACGGCGCCCGGGTCCGCGCCGTCGGCACGGTCGCCGCACGGGCCGCGCTCACCGAGGGACGCCTGCTCCAGACCTCCGCGTACTTCAAGGTGCCCGCCACCGGCCCCGACCACCGGCAGCCGTGGGGCCACTACCTGGTACGGCCCGGCGTGGTCGAGCCGTTCGGGAAGCTGCCCCATGAGGCGGTCGCCGAGGGCGTGCTGAACGGCGGGCGGCACGGCGATCTCGACGTCGGCCTGATCGCGGACGGACTGCACACCAGACTGCTGCGCCACCCCCTGCTCGACCACCGGCCGCCCCTCAGGTCCCGCCCCACCCGGCTCCGCTGGGTGGCCCTGCCCGCGGACCCGGGCGCCGGCCCGTCGATCGAGCGGTTCACCCTCGCCGAGGACGAGCTGCGCACGGTAAGGCTCCGGGTGCCCGAGGGCACCCCCAGCGAGGGGCTCGCCGGGCTCTGCGACGACCTCGCCCTGCACGACTGGCTGCTCACCACCGTGGTCCGCATCCTCGACGGCATCCGGCTGGGGGCCGGCGCCGGGACGGCCGGGGCACCGCCGTCCCGGCAGCGTCCGGGGCAGCGCCAGGGAGCGGGCGAGGAGCTTCCCGCCGTGGTCAGGGCGCTGCGACCCACCGTCGACCATCTGCTGCACCTGTGGATGCCGCGGGCCCGGGTGGCGCAGGACCTGGCGCCGCTCTGGGACGCGCTGGAGGAACGGCCCGGCTTCACCCGGCAGTGGCAGACCCTCGTTCAGCGCATCCGCGACCAGCTCACCCTGCACGCGATCCCGTCCCCCCACCGGGAGGCGGACATGGGTCCCTGACCGGACACCGGGCAACCGCCGGACCCGGCCCCAAGCACATTTCCGCATCCCGATCCGACGTGTATCCCAACGGGGGGAAGAGCGAGATGAGCACGGCACCATCATCTGAGTCCGAGGGCACCCGGCCCGAACCCGGCACGGCGATTCCCGCACAGACGGGGCCGCCGGACGATCCGGGCGGCACGGTGTTACCCCCTTCGGCGGACGCACCCGACGCACCCGACGCGACCGACAAGCCGGGCAGGTGGCCGGGTCCGGCCGCATTCGCATGGCAGCGGTGGCTGCCGTTCGGCCTGGTCCTCGGCCTGGTCCTCGGCCTCCTCGCCTGGGGCGTCGCCGCGCTGTTGGCCCCGGACGCCGGTACGGGGCGGCAGCTCGCCGCCGCCGCGCTCTGCACCGGTGCCGTCGTGGCCGTCCAGTACCTCCTCGGCCCGGACCGCGAGGCGCGGGAGTGGCGGACGCGGGAGAGGCAGGACAGGTACGGGCGGGAACGGGAGAGGTGGGCGGAGCGCGTCCTGACCGGGACCGCCACCGATGTGGAGAACACCGTGCGGGACGGTCTCCAACGGTACGACGACGCCCTGGAGACCGGTCTCACCCGGCACGCCGAGGAGACGCGGACCACTCTGAGCCGGCACGCCGAGGACATGAAGCAGCTGGTCGAGAACCGCTTCGCCCAGCTGGACCGGTCTCCGCA
This sequence comes from Streptomyces sp. NPDC005774, assembly GCF_042871645.1. Classification (NCBI taxonomy): domain Bacteria; kingdom Bacillati; phylum Actinomycetota; class Actinomycetes; order Kitasatosporales; family Streptomycetaceae; genus Streptomyces; species Streptomyces sp. NPDC005774. The sequence goes on from NZ_JBIAIV010000018.1 coordinate 48,354, forward strand.
GCCCTACCCGACGCTGGACCGGGTCCGCATGGACGGCGTACCCGAACTGGCCCAGCGCTTCGCCGACGTCCTGGCGCCCGGATCCCCGCTCCTGTACTCCTTCATCCGGCTGGAGATGCAGCGGGTGATCGAGCACATGTCGGCGCTCACCCGGCTGAGCGTGGAGAGCCACGGGGAGAACCACGACTGGATGCTCAGCCTCGCCCACGTCGCGGAGCAGTCGATCTGCGCCATCAGTACGTCCGTCGACCGGGAGTTCTGGAACAGCGAGCCCGCCGGCCGCTACCTCGACGCGCAGAAGCAGGCGATCGAGGAGCACGGGGTGCCCGTACGGCGGCTGTTCCTGCTGGAGAGCGCCCGCGAACTCGACGACCGGCTGCTGCGGCTGTGCGACGAGCAGGAGGCGCTGCGCATCGAGGTGCGGGTGGCGGTGCTGCCGGAACTGCCGCCGCACATCCAGCGCGGCACCGCCAACGACTTCATCGTCTACGACGAGGAAGTGTCCTTCGAGATCGAGCAGGACCTGCGCGACGTCAACGTCAGAACCCGGCTCATCGCACGTCCGGACCACGTCCAGGAGCAGATGAAGCGCTTCTGGAAACTCTGGGAGGCGGGTATGAGCGTCCGCGAACTGGAGGTGCGGGTCGACGACGAGGAGGACGGCACCTGGATGGTCGACCGCACCTGAGCCGCCGCCCCACCCGGCACCCTCTCCACGGCCCTGTCCCGGACCGCCCTCCGCCGGCCCGCCTCCGCCCACCCCACGCTGTTACTCCCCGGGGAGTAACCCGCCCTCCGCGCCACCCTCAGCAGTACCGGTCGGCTCACCCTCGCGCCCGACGTATCGGCCCTCCCGCGCCGGGAGTCTGGAGAGCGGATCGGACAGAGCCGGCGAGCGGAGGGGGACGGTGGCATGGGGGCCGTAAGGACACGTGCGGGGCGGGGGCGGGCGGTGCCCTGGGTGGTGGTCGGACTGTGGCTGGCAGCGCTGGTGCTGGCCGGCCCGCTGGCCGGGAAGTTCGGCGGGGTGCAGCAGAACCGGGCCGTCGACTATCTGCCCGACAGCGCCGACTCCACCCAGGTCGCAAGTATCCAGGCGGAGTTGCCCGGTGGTGAGGCCACCGAGCTGGTACTCGTCTATCACCGGGACGGTGGACTGACCGGGGCCGACCGGCGGACCGCCGCCGAGCAGGTCGCCGAGGTGGAGAGCACCTACGAGCCGGCGAACGAGCCGCGGGGGGTCCCGTCCGAGGACGGCAGCACCCTCATGTTCCCGGTGTCCAGTACCGGGCCCGGCCAGGACGAAGAGGCCCGGGACGCGTTCGTCGACGGGGTGCGGGAGATCGTGAGCGGCACCGGCGGGCTGAGTGCCGAGGTCGGCGGGGCCGGCGCCCTCCAGACCGACCTGCTCAAGGTGTACGAGACGGTCGACGGCACCCTGCTGTACGCCACCCTCGGCGTCGTCACCGTCCTGCTCGTGCTGATCTACCGCAGCCCGTTCCTGTGGCTGGTCCCGCTGACCGTCGCGGGGGCGGCGGCGGGGCTGGCGATGGCCGCCGGGTACGGGCTGCACAAGCTGTTCGACGTCACGATCACCGGGCAGAGCGGCGGCATCATGACCGTGCTCGTCCTCGGCGCCGGCACCGACTACGCGCTGCTCCTCGTCTCCCGCTACCGGGAGGAACTGCGGCGCCACGAACGCCCCTACGACGCCATGCGGGTCGCCCTGCGCGGCTGCGGGCCGGCGATCCTCGCCTCCTCCGGCACCGTCGCGGCCGGGCTGCTCTGCCTGGTCGCCGCCGACCTCAACAGCAGCAGCGGCATGGGACCGGTCGGCATGATCGGGGTACTGGCCGCGCTGGTCGCCATGACCACCCTGCTGCCCGCCGTCCTGGTCCTGCTCGGGCGGCGCGTGTTCTGGCCGCTGATCCCCGCCTTCGGCAGCGAGCCCAGGGCCCGCCGGTCGCTGTTCGCCGCCATGGGCACCTCGGCCGCCCGCCGGCCCGCCGCCGTCCTCACGGGCGGGGCCGTCCTTCTCGGAACCCTCGCGCTCGGCACGCTCAACCTCACCGGCGACCTCAAACAGGAGGACGCCTTCACCGACCGGCCGGAGTCCATCACCGCGATGCTGACCCTGGCCGAGAAGTACCCCGAGCGCAGCAGCCGCCCCGTCACCGTCATGGCACCCACCGGCCGGGCCGGCACCGTACTGGAGACGGCCCGCACCACCGACGGGGTCGCGGACGCGTCCGCCGGACGCGGTGGCGGAGGCTGGACCGAGATCTCCGTGTTCCCCACCGCCGCGCCCGAGTCTCCGGGCGAGACCCGCACCATCGAGGCCCTGCGCGACCGGCTCGACGGCCAGGGCAGCTACGTCGGCGGTCCCAGCGCCCAGCAACTCGACCTCGCCGCCGCCGAGTCGCGGGACCGCTCGGTGATCGTGCCGCTGGTGCTCGCCGCGGTGTTCGTCATCCTGACGGTGCTGCTGCGCAGCCTGGTCGCGCCGCTGCTGCTGCTCGGCGCCGTGGTAGCCGTGTGGGGCGCGACCCTCGGCATCGGGGGACTGGTCTTCGGGCCGCTGTTCGGTTTCGCGGGCACCGACCCCGGCCTCGGCCTGCTCTCCTTCGTCTTCCTCGTCGCCCTCGGCGTCGACTACGGCATCTTCCTGATGCACCGGATGCGCGAGGAGTCCCTGGCGGGCGCCGAACCCGAGGCCGCCGCCCTCACCGCGCTGCGCACCACCGGCGGGGTGATCGCCTCCGCGGGCGTCGTCCTCGCCGCGACCTTCGCCGTACTGACCACCCTGCCGCTGGTCGGCATGGTCGAACTCGGCTTCGTCATCGCGGTCGGCGTCCTGCTCGACACGTTCCTCGTCCGCACCTATCTGGTGACCACGGCGAGTGTGCTGCTGCGCCGCTGGATGTGGTGGCCCGGCCGGCTGTCCCGGCCCGCCCCGAAGCCGGTACGGGGGGACCGGGACGACACGGCGGAACGGGAGCCGGAGCCCGTGCAGTAGGCAGGCGGCCGGTATTACCGCACCGGCGCGAAGACGAAAGGGCGCCCCTCCCTCGTGGAGGGGCTCCCTCCTCCCGGAGGATGAACCCGTGCAGGCAACCACGACAACGGCCCCCGCACCGCCGCCCCCGGCGAGGACCGCGGCGGACGGGCGGCCGCGCCTCGGCGAGCGGATCCTGGCGGCGATCCACCGAGACCCGCTCACCGCACCGCACGCCGTCCGCAACGACGCCGTGCTGGCCGTTCTCCTCGCCGCGAGTGCGACCACCCTGGCACTGGCCGGCGACGGCCGCAGGCCCGACGCGCTCGGCTGGACCCTGCTGCTCGCCGCCCACGTGCCCCTGGTGTGGCGCCGTCGTCGGCCCCTGCCGGCGCTGCTGGGCGTCCTCGTGGTGGCCGTGCCGTACCACGCGCTCGACAACAACCATGCCGCGCCCGTCGCCGCGACCTTGGTGCCCCTCTACACGCTCGCCGCCACCGGCCCACCGCGCCGCACCCTCTGCCTCGGCTCACTCGTCATCAGCGGCACGCTCCTGCTGAACGCGCTCACCAATCCCGACGGCTTCATGGAACTGGTCCGCATCATCGGCTGGGCCATCGCCGTGCTCTTCCTCGGCGTCGACGTCCGCTACTACCGGCAGTACGTCACCGGGCTCGTCGAGCGGGCCGAACGGGCCGAACGCACCCGGGAGGAGGAGGCCCGCCGGCGGGTCGCCGAGGAACGCCTGCGCATCGCCCGTGACCTGCACGATCTGCTGGCCCACAGCATCACCCTCATCGGCGTGCAGACCTCCGTCGCCGCGCACGTCCTGGCCGCCGACCCGGAGCGGCTCGACCGGGAGACGGTCGCCAAGTCCCTCGACGACATCGCCGAGACCTGCCGGACGGCCCGCGGGGAACTCCGTACGACCCTGGAGGTGCTGCGGGAGCACGGGGCCGGGGGTGACGCCCGGGGGCCGCTGCCCGGCCTCGGCGGCGTGCCCGACCTGGTGGAGGCGGCCCGGCTGGCGGGCGCGCGGGTCGAGCGGTCCGGCCGGTACGGCGCCGTCCCGCCCGCCGTCGGCGCCGCCGCGTACCGCATCGTGCAGGAGGCGCTGACCAACGCCGTCCGGCACGCCGGGCCCGAGCCCCTTGTCGCCGTCGAACTGCGCACGGCCGACGGCGTCCTGCACCTGTCCGTCACCGACGACGGCACCGGCCCCGCCCCCGGCGGCAACTCCGGGTTCGGGCTGGTCGGGATGCGGGAGCGGGCCCGCAGCGTGGGTGGCACACTCGACGCCGGGGCCCGTCCGGGCGGCGGCTTCCAGGTGACCGCGACCCTGCCCCTGACCACGACCGCCACCTCCGAGGTCGCTGTCGCCACCGCTGCGGAAGGAACCAGGGCCCGATGACCATCCGTGTGCTGCTCGCCGATGACCAGACCCTCGTACGGGAGGCGTTCGCGATGCTCGTCGAGTCGGCGTCCGACATGGAGGTCGTCGGCCAGGCGGCCACCGGCCGTGAAGCGGCCGAGCTGGCCCGCACCCGGCGCGCCGACCTCGTCGTCATGGACATCCGGATGCCCGACCTCGACGGCATCGAGGCCACCCGGCTGATCGCCGCCGACGAGGACCTCGCCGGGGTGAAGGTGCTCGTCCTGACCACCTACGACACCGACGAGAACATCGTGGACGCGCTCCGCGCCGGCGCCTCCGGCTTCCTGGTCAAGGACACCCGGCCCGCCGAACTCCTCGACGCGATCCGCACGGTGGCCGACGGCGAGGCGCTGCTGTCACCCGGGCCCACGGCACGGCTGATCGCCCGGTTCCTGCGCAGTCCTCGGATGCCGGTGACGGCCGGCCCCGAGTGTCTGTCGGACCGCGAGCGGGAGGTGCTCGCGCTGGTCGCGCGCGGGCTCAACAACACCGAGGTCGCCGAGGCGTTGGGGCTGAGCCCGCTCACGGCGAAGACCCACGTCAGCCGGATCATGGGCAAACTCGCGGCCCGCGACCGGGCCCAACTGGTGATCGTGGCATACGAGTCGGGACTGGTCGCACCGGGAACGCAGTGACGCGGGGAACGGATGCCACGCCCTCCCGTACGCCTCGCCTGGTGTCAAAGGGCGTACTGCAGCCAGCGCTGGATCGTGTTGTTGATGTTGCCGGGCAGGGCGCTGAGCCTGTCGATGGCCTCGCGGTCCTCGGGGAGCGGCGGGATCCCGGCGGCGGTCAGGGCCGCGTGGAGTTCCAGCCGGCGCCGGTCCCGCGGATCGATGGCGATGTCCAGCCGCTCCGGCGGGTGCGGCGGCGCGATCGGGAAGTCGCCGTAGCCGCTCCCGTCGAAGGCATAGGCGTCGACGTAGCTCTGGTGGGGGCCGTACTCGTACGAGGTGGCGGTCACGTCGGTCTCCAAAGAATTGCGGTTCTACCTCACAGGAGACCGCTTCGGAGCCCGCCACGGGCGCCGCCCCGCCGAAACGTCACGCCAACGGCGTCATAGCCAGGTCATCCTCCGGTCGGACCAACCGCTCAGCGGAAAAGCGGGAGTTGGGAGGAACCGGGGCGGGAACGGGAGCGCCTCACGGTACGAACGTTCGCCACATATGCTTACGCATCCACCTGTATACCCACTAAGGCGTGAACCACTCCGTAATGGCACAACTGCTCAGCATTCTCGCAGGTTGTACACCCGCATCACACGAACGACCTTGAGGGAACGCCATGAACGAGCAGTACCCGCAGCAGCCGCAGCCCGGATGGGGCGGCTCCCGGCAGCCCGCAGGCGCTCCCACGCCCCAGCCGCCGAAAAAGCGCCGTGTCGGCAAGATCGTGGGCCTCGGCTGCGCCGGCCTTCTCGCCCTGATGGTCGTCGTCGCCGTCGCGGCCACGTCGATGAACGGTGACTCCGACTCCACGGACACCGGCAAGAAGGACAAGGCCGTCACCGCCGAGGAGCAGGTGCCGGCCGGCGGGGCGTCGGGGAAGGACGCCGAGGGCGAGCGGACACCGGGTACGAAGACCCGGGCCGAGGAATTCCGGGCCTGTGTCGCCGAGTCCGGTACGCCCACGGAGAAGGAGGCCGTCACGCACGTCACCAAGGTGACCGGTGCCGACAAGCGCAACGACATCTTCGACTCGGCCGACGTCTTCACGGACTTCTCCGGCGGCCTGACCGGCCCTCACACGGGTGAGGGCAAACTGATCGCCTCGGCGTTCACCTCGTGCTACGAGTCCGAGAACGGGCTGGTCACCGTGTACGACGAGGACGGCGAACTGCTCGCCACCGCGAACTACTGAGCCCACCGGTGGCTGCCGTCCCCAGCCGGGGCGGCAGCTGCCGTGCCCCCGTGGCCAGTGCTCCGACCGGGAAGGTTCGCCAGGTTGTGGCTGGTGGTGCAGGGTTCGCGGAAATCTGTTTCGAGCCTTGCCCTGGTGCCTCTACTGTGGCGCGGTGATGACTCAGGTGATCGTTCTCAACGGTGGTTCCAGCTCGGGGAAGTCCGGGATCGTTCGGTGTCTGCAGGCAGTACTGCCGGATCCGTGGCTGGCCCTGGGGACAGACACGCTGGTTGACGCGATGCCCGCGTCCATGCAGGCATCGGACGGCGGGATCGAGTTCGCTCCGGACGGAGCGGTGATCGTCGGTCCGGAGTTCCGAACCCTGGAAGCGGCATGGATCGAGGGGGTCGCCGCGATGGCCCGTGCCGGCGCCCGGGTCGTCATCGATGAGGTCTTCCTCGGCGGAGCGGACTCACAGCAGCGATGGCAGAAAGCCTTGGGCGAACTGCGGGTGCTGTGGGTCGGCGTCCGATGTGACGCTGCGGTAGCCGCAAGCCGTGAGGTCGCACGGGGCGATCGGACCATCGGAATGGCCGCCTCCCAGGCGGACGTGGTCCACCAGGGCGTGACCTATGACCTGGAGGTGGACACCACGCATGCCGAGTCGATGGAGTGCGCGCGGACCATCGCCGCACATGTCAAGTGATCGACGGCCCGGCTGTCTGCCGCTGTGACCGCATCGCGGGGACGAGTCAGGCCGCAGTGGTGAGAGGGCGTCCGCCCCAGCGGATGCCCTTCTCGCCGCGAACGCGGGCGCGTTCGAGGCGCTGGGCGGCGAGCAGATCGGGGTGGCGGGCGTTGGCATTGCGCCGGCGCAGGTAGCGGTGCAGGTAGCGGTGCAGGGCCCGGGGGATTACCTCCGGGCCGGACGCCCTTCGGTGACGGTGCCTATGAACTCCGTCCAGGCCGCCGCGCCGATGACCAGGACGGGGCCGGCGGTCACTTTGCTGTCCCGGACGGGGACGATGCCGGGCACTCCGTCGGCGACTTCGAGGCAGGACTCGCCTCCGCTTCCGCCGCTGTACGTGCTCTTGCGCCAGCGGGCGGCGCCGGGGAAGGCGTGGGCGACTTCGACGCAGTTGCCGCCGTTGCCGTCGCTGTATGTGCTCTTGCGCCAGTGTGCTCCGCTCAGGTCGTACTCGCGCATCGTCTGAAGTCCTCCGCCGCCGATTGGATCAGGGCCAGGGACAGCTCTGGTGACAGCGCGTCCGCCCTGAGCAGATCGTATGCCGACTGTGCTCGCTGCACCACGGCTGGATCGTCCAGCAGGTTCCCCGAATACACGGCTTCTGTATAGGCGGTTGCGGGTGCGTCATCGAACTCCATGAGTCGAAGGTCCCCGGTCATCACGGGATACGCGCCGGCCGCATAGGGCAGCACCTGGACCAGTCACCGCCCGATCCCGCGCGAGTTCCGCGACGTGCTCCAGTTGCTCCGCCATGACCGCCGGTCCGCCCACCGGGATGAGCAGCACGTTCTCGTGCAGGATCGCCCAGTACACCGGCCGCGTGGCGTCCTTGAGGATCCGCCCTCGTTCGATGCGTCCCGATACCTTCTCGTCGACCGATTCCTCCGGCGCGAAAGGGTTCATGGCCGGCGTGACCGCCCGCGCGTAAGCCGGTGTCTGCAACAGCCCGGGAATCAGCGCCGGCGTGAACTCGCAGATCTTCGTCGCCAGCGTCTCCAGCTCCGCCGCCTTGGCGAAGTAATCCGCATACCGGCGGTCGTCGATCAGCTTCCTGCACAGGCGCTCGAAAATACCGTCGGTTTGCAGGGTCTCGTCGATCCGCTGGGCGACGTCCAATTGGGGTTTGCGAATTGCCTGTTCGAATTGGTCGATGTAGCCCCCCGATACGAACACCCGCGCCCCCAGCTCCGCCTGCGTGAACCCCGAATCCTCCCGGCGTCGCTTCAGTTCCGTGCCGAAGAACTCCCATGCCGCTTGGCGTGAACCGTTGGCCATTGCTCACCCCTTTCCCAACCCCTTTGCGCAGCCCGCTACTTGTAGGGCGCAAAACTCTTCCGAGTGTAGGTTCCGAAGGGCACCTTAAGGACAGGAAGCGTGAAAGCCGAAGAGAAGGGGACCAAAGTGAAGGAACGGCACTCGGCGCTCTGCGTCGAAGAGGCGGAGGGCGTGGTGAAAGAATTGCGGGAATTACTCGTGAAGGCAGGAATTACTCTGCCGTCGCTGGGCTTGGACCCGGTGAGTCTTGCGCGGGAGGCGCCCTGTCCACTGGTCGACCTGGGGCGGTGCTCCGTGGAGACCGCACGGCGGCTCGCGGCCGTGATGGCCGCGGCAGCGCGATGAAGCCGCCGGTCGGTGTGTATGTCGTGGACACCCGGACCGAGAGGGTCGGCATCGTGATGGGGCACGAGGGGCCCTACATCCAGCTGAGACCGTACGGCGGCGGTCGGGAGTGGGACGCCGAACCGGTTGAGGTGCGCCAGGCGACGCCCGCCGAGCGGCTGCGCGCGGCGACGGCGTACGCCAACGCCCGCAGCCGGGGGGAGCTGCCTTGACGCGGGGGCCCGCCGGCCGGCCCTCGAGGCGGTGCCACGGGAGCCAGGCGCGTGCGCGAGAATGGTCGTATGAGTCTGTTCCGCGACGACGGCGTTGTGCTGCGCACCCAGAAGCTGGGTGAAGCGGACCGGATCATCACTCTGCTCACGCGCGGTCACGGGCGCGTACGTGCCGTGGCGAGGGGCGTGCGCCGGACGAAGTCCAAGTTCGGCGCACGCCTCGAACCGTTCTCCCACGTGGACGTGCAGTTCTTCGCCAAGGGGAGCGAGCTGATCGGGCGCGGCCTCCCGCTGTGCACGCAGAGCGAGACCATCGCGCCGTACGGCGGCGGGATCGTCACCGACTACGCCCGCTACACCGCCGGAACGGCCATGCTGGAGACCGCCGAGCGGTTCACCGACCACGAGGGCGAACCGGCCGTCCAGCAGTACCTGCTGCTCGTCGGCGCCCTGCGGACCCTGGCCCGCGGCGAGCACGCACCGCATCTCGTCCTCGACGCGTTCCTGCTGCGTTCCCTCGCCGTCAACGGCTACGCCCCGACCTTCGGCGACTGCGCGAAGTGCGGGATGCCCGGACCGAACCGGTTCTTCTCGGTCGCCTCCGGCGGTTCCGTCTGCGCCGACTGCCGGGTCCCCGGCAGCGTCGTGCCCTCGCCGCAGGCCCTGGAACTGCTCGGCGCGCTGCTCACGGGAGACTGGGAGACGGCGGACGCGTCCGAGGCGCGGCACGTCCGGGAGGGGAGCGGGCTGGTGTCCGCGTACCTCCACTGGCACCTGGAGCGCGGACTGCGCTCCCTGCGGTACGTCGAGAAGTAACGAACACCCAGAACACCTAGAGGAGACGAGAAGCACATGGCCGTACGCGGGTTTCTGGGGCGTCAGCGCCGGGAGTACAAGACGCCGGTACCGCACCCCTCCGGCGCGCGGCCCCCGAAGTTCCCCGGTGAGCTGGTCCCCAAGCACGTGGCGATCGTGATGGACGGCAACGGCCGCTGGGCCAAGGAGCGGGGCCTGCCGCGCACCGAGGGCCACAAGGTGGGCGCCGAGCGCGTGCTGGACGTGCTCCAGGGCGGGATCGAGATGGGCGTCGGCGCCATCTCGCTGTACGCCTTCTCCACCGAGAACTGGAAGCGCTCGCCGGACGAGGTGCGCTTCCTGATGAACTTCAACCGCGACTTCATCCGCAAGTCCCGGGCCGAGCTCGACGAGCTGGGTGTGCGGGTGCGCTGGGTGGGGCGGATGCCCAAGCTGTGGAAGTCGGTCGCCAAGGAACTCCAGGTCGCGCAGGAGCAGACCAAGGACAACGACCGGCTCACCCTGTACTTCTGCATGAACTACGGCGGTCGCGCCGAGATCGCCGACGCGGCGCAGGCGCTGGCCGAGGACGTGAGGGCGGGGCGCCTGGACCCGGCGAAGGTCAACGAGAAGACGCTGCAGAACTACCTGTACTACCCGGACATGCCGGACGTGGACCTGTTCCTGCGGCCGAGCGGTGAGCAGCGCACGTCCAACTACCTGCTGTGGCAGAGCGCCTACGCGGAGATGGTCTTCCAGGACGTCCTGTGGCCGGACTTCGACCGCCGGGACCTGTGGCGCGCGTGCCTCGAGTTCGCCTCCCGCGACCGCCGCTTCGGCGGCGCGATCCCGAACGAGGAGCTGCTCGCCATGGAGGGCAGGCAGGAGCAGTAGGGGGAGCGGGTGTGGACACGGCGGGGGGCGCGGAGATCATCTTCGCGCCCCTCGCCGTGTACCGGGGTCTCAGGTGCCGCTCGCGGCCGCCGCGCACTCCGCGCAGGTTCCGAAGATCTCCACGGTGTGGGCCACGTTGACGTAGCCGTGCTCGGCGGCGATGGCCTCCGCCCAGGTCTCCACGGCCGGGCCCTCCACCTCGACCGCCTTGCCGCAGTTGCGGCAGACCAGGTGGTGGTGATGGTCGCCGGTGGAGCACCGGCGGTAGACGGACTCGCCGTCCGCCGTGCGCAGCACGTCCACCTCGCCGGCGTCGGCGAGGGACTGCAGGGTGCGGTAGACCGTGGTGAGTCCCACCGAGTCGCCCTTGTGCTTGAGCACGTCGTGCAGCTCCTGCGCACTGCGGAACTCGTCGACGTCCTGGAGCGCAGCCGCCACAGCGGCCCGCTGCCTGGTGGCGCGGCCCTTCACGGGCGGTCCAGCGGTGGTCACCGGTTTCCTCCTCAGTCTGCCTCTGCTCTGCCGCGGCCATTGTGCCAGGCCGGGCAGGAGGGAGTCAGGCGTCGGGCTCGCCGCGCGGTTTCCGGCCGGCCGGTACGGCGCACCCGGCCGGGTCCGGCGCGGGCTGCGCGGCGGCCGTCGCGCGGGCGCGGCGGCGGGCCAGCGGGGTGGCCAGCACGGTCAGCGCGATGAACGCGGCGATCGTCAGCAGCACGATCGTCGCCCCGGGCGGCACGTCCTGGTAGTACGAGGTGACCGTGCCGCCGATGGTCACGCTCACGCCGATCGCGACGGCGATGGCGAAGGTGGCGGCGAAGCTGCGGCTGAGTGCCTGGGCGGCGGCCACGGGCACGACCATGAGCGCGCTCACCAGCAGCAGGCCCACCACGCGCATCGCGACGGTGACGGTGACCGCCGCCGTGACCGCGGTGAGCAGGTTCAAAAACCGTACCGGCAGGCCGGTGACCCGCGCGAACTCCTCGTCCTGGCTGACCGCGAACAGTTGGCGGCGCAGACCGACGGTGACCAGCACCACGAACGCGGCCAGCAGACAGATGGCCGTCACGTCGGACTCGGAGACCGTCGACAGGGAGCCGAACAGGTACGAGGTGAGGTTCGCGTTGGAGCCGGTCGGGGCGAGGTTGATGAACATCACGCCGCCCGCCATACCGCCGTAGAACAGCATCGCGAGGGCGATGTCACCGCGGGCCCTGCCGTACCAGCGGATCAGCTCCATCAGGACGGCGCCGACGATGGAGACCAGGGTCGCCATCCACACCGGCGACCAGGAGAGCAGGAAGCCGAGGCCGACGCCGGTCATCGCGACGTGCCCGATGCCGTCGCCCATGAGGGCCTGGCGTCGCTGGACGAGGTAGATGCCGACCGCGGGGGCGGTGATGCCGACCAGGACGGCCGCCAGCAGAGCCCGCTGCATGAAGGCGTAGTTCAGGAGGTCCATCAGCAATCAGCTCAGCAGTCCCGTGCGGATCGGTTCGGCGCCCGCCGGTGCGTGCGGGTGTACGTGGTCGTGGCCCGGCAGAGCGTGCTGACCGACCGCCTTGGGGGGCGGGCCGTCGTGCGTCACGCAGCCGTCGCGCAGGACGACCGCCCGGTCGATCAGGGGCTCCAGCGGGCCCAGCTCGTGCAGGACGAGCAGGACGGTGGTGCCCCGGTCGACCTGCCGGCGCAGTATCTCCGCGAGCACCTCCTGGCTGGCCAGGTCGACGCCCGCCATCGGCTCGTCCAGGATCAGCAGCTCGGGTTCGGCGGCGAGCGCGCGGGCGATCAGCACCCGCTGGTGCTGGCCGCCGGAGAGCGCGTCCACGGAGTCCTTCGCCCGGTCCGCCATGCCGACGAGGTCCAGCGCGCGGCGTACGGCCTCGCGGTCGGCCTTGCGGAACACGCCGAAGCGGGTGCGGGAGAGCCGGCCGGAGGCGACCACCTCGGTCAGCGTGGCGGGCACGCCGCCCGCGGCCGTGGTGCGCTGCGGGACGTACCCCACGCGCGCCCAGTCGCCGAACCGGCGCCGCGGGGTGCCGAACAGCTCGATCTCGCCGGCGCCGGCCGGCACCTGGCCGATGACGGCGCGCACGGTCGTCGACTTGCCGGAGCCGTTGGCGCCGAGCAGGGCGACGACCTCGCCGCGGTGCACGGTGAGGTCGATGCCGCGCAGGACGGGGCGCGAGCCCAGCTCGGCGTGGACGCCCCGCAGGGAGATGACGGGCTCGGTCTTCGGCGTCGATATGGCGGGCTCGGTGTTCGTCGTCATGCTGCCGCCCTCCGGTGGTGGGTGGGTGGGTCGGCCGGCCGGGCGGCCGGTCACGCGGATCCCAGAGCCGTCTGCAGGGCCTTCAGGTTGGACTCCATGACCTCGAAGTAGTTGTTGCCGCGGGAGCTGTCGGTAATGCCCTCGAGAGGGTCGAGGACGTCCGTCTTCAGTCCGGCGTCCTTGGCGACCGTCTTCGCGGTGTCGTCACTCACCAGTGTCTCGTAGAAAATGGTGGTCACGCCGTCGGCCTTGGCGGTCTCGGCGAGCTTCTTCACACGGGCCGCGCTGGGCTCGGACTCGGGGTCGAGGCCGTTGATGGCCTCCTCGGTCAGGCCGTAGCGCTCGGCGAAGTAGCCGAAGGAGGCGTGGGTGGTGATGAAGACGTCGCTCTTGCGGTTCTTCAGGCCCGCCTCGAGGGTGGTGTCCAGCGCGTTCAGCTCGCCGACGAGGGTTTCGGTGTTCTTCCGGTAGTCGGCGGCGTGGTCGGGGTCGGCCTTCTCGAAGGCCTTGCCGACACCCTCGGCGACCTCGGCGTACTTGACCGGGTCGAGCCAGACGTGGGGGTCCTTGCCGCCCTCGGTCTCGTGGGAGTGGCCCGCGTGCCCGCCCTCGCCCTCGTGGGCGTGGTCCTCGTCCGTGTGCTCGTCCCCGGCGCCGTGCGTCTCCAGGGTGGTCAGGGTGGCCGCGTCGATCTTCGTCTTCACCCCGGACTGGCCGATGGCCTCGTCGATGTTGGGCTGCAGGCCCTTGAGGTGGAGCGCGGCGTCGGTCTTCTCGAGCTGCGCGGTCTGCTTGGCGCTGATCTCCAGGTCGTGCGGCTCCTGGCCGGGCTGGGTCAGGCTGGTGACGTTCACATGGCCGCCGCCGATCCGCTCGGCCAGGAACGCCATCGGGTAGAAGGAGGCGACGACGTCGAACTTGTCGGTGTTGCCCGCCGCGGCGCTGTCGGAGGAGCAGGCGGACAGGGTGCCCATGGCGAGCGCGGTGACCGCGGTCACCGCTGCCGTGGGTATGAGGCGTCGTCGTACGTTCATGACTCCCATTTTCAACTAATATGGAAACCGTTGTCAACAAGGCGGGTGAGAGGCCTGTGCCAGGGGACCCCGGGCCCCTGACGTGGGCCCCGAATTGGTCGGGGAGCAGGGCCCGCCGGTAGCCTGAGGGCTTCGCTGGAAGCAATCTCGCTTCGTCGCCCGTCGTCGTAATGAAGAGAGCACCGTGGCCGCCGACAAGATCGACACCATCGTCAGCCTGAGCAAGCGCCGAGGCTTCGTATTCCCCTGCAGTGAGATCTACGGCGGCCAGCGTGCCGCCTGGGACTACGGGCCCTTGGGTGTCGAGCTCAAGGAGAACCTCAAGCGCCAGTGGTGGCGCTACATGGTGACGTCGCGTGAGGACGTCGTGGGTATCGACTCGTCGGTGATCCTGGCCCCCGAGGTGTGGGTCGCCTCCGGTCACGTCGCCACCTTCTCGGACCCGCTCACCGAATGCACCGCCTGTCACAAGCGGTTCCGCGCGGACCACTTGGAAGAGGCGTACGAGGAGAAGAAGGGCCGCGCCCCGGAGAACGGCCTCGCCGACATCAACTGCCCCAACTGCGGCAACAAGGGCCAGTTCACCGAGCCCAAGCAGTTCTCGGGTCTGCTCTCCACCCACCTCGGCCCGACGCAGGACTCCGGCTCCGTCGCCTACCTGCGCCCCGAGACCGCCCAGGGCATCTTCACCAACTTCGGCCAGGTGCAGACCACCTCGCGCCGCAAGCCGCCGTTCGGCATCGCCCAGATCGGCAAGTCCTTCCGCAACGAGATCACGCCCGGCAACTTCATCTTCCGCACCCGCGAGTTCGAGCAGATGGAGATGGAGTTCTTCGTCAAGCCGGGCGAGGACGAGCAGTGGCAGGAATACTGGATGGAGCAGCGCTGGAACTGGTACACCGGCCTCGGCATGCGCGAGGAGAACATGCGGTGGTACGACCACCCGAAGGAGAAGCTCTCCCACTACTCCAAGCGCACCGCCGACATCGAGTACCGCTTCCAGTTCGGCGGCAGTGAGTGGGGCGAGCTCGAGGGCGTCGCCAACCGCACCGACTACGACCTCGGCGCCCACTCCAAGGCCTCCGGCCAGGACCTCTCCTACTTCGACCAGGAGGCCGGCGAGCGCTGGACTCCGTACGTCATCGAGCCGGCGGCCGGTCTCGGCCGGGCGATGCTCGCCTTCCTGATCGACGCCTACGTCGAGGACGAGGCGCCCAACGCCAAGGGCAAGCTGGAGAAGCGCACGGTGCTGCGCCTCGACCCGCGCCTGGCCCCGGTGAAGGTCGCGGTGCTCCCGCTCTCCCGCAACCCGGAGCTGTCGCCGAAGGCCAAGGGCCTCGCCCAGGCGCTGCGGCAGAACTGGAACATCGAGTTCGACGACGCCGGCGCCATCGGCCGCCGCTACCGCCGCCAGGACGAGATCGGCACGCCGTTCTGCGTCACGGTCGACTTCGACACGCTCGAGGACAACGCGGTGACCGTGCGCGAGCGCGACACCATGAAGCAGGAGCGGGTCTCCCTCGACCAGATCGAGGGCTACCTGGCGAGCCGACTGGTCGGCTGCTGACGCCGTAGCGCCGCCGACTCCGTCGAGCCCGCCCCGGACGGCGCTTCCCGCGCCGTCCGGGGCGGGCTCATCTCTCCGTGGGATCCACCGTCGCCTGGTGGGCCTCCACCAGATGTTCCTGAGCCTTCAGCCAGGGCAGGAACTGGGCGCGTTGGCGCCAGTCACAGGTCTCGCAGCTGATCGTGCGCTGCACACCGGTGCGCCGGACCCGTACGACGTGTTCCCGGCCGTGCTGGTCCCAGCGGCTGACTTTGCTCGTGTCGATCTGGGGCATGAGGCCTCCGGTATGTGCGGTCGTCGTCGCCGTACCTGTTGCCACCGATCGGGACGACGATCGGGGACGACGATCGGGGACGACAAGGAGTCTGCGGCAAGAACAACATCAACGGGGGCTCTCCGTGGGCGAATTCGGTGGAGAACCGGCCCACGCCCGCACGGGAGAGCGCGCCCGGTGACGCGCGAGCGCGCACGCCTTCGCACGGGGGCCGCGTGCCGCATCGGGGTCAGCGCCTTCGCGGGCAGCGGCGTACGCCTTCACACGGGGCCGTGTGCTCAGACGTCCGCGCCGGCCGCCTCGCGGATCTCCGCCGACTCCAGCCGCTCGGCCGTTTGCCGCGCGGTCGCGCGGGCCCAGCGGCCCGAGGTCGCCGCGCCCACCACCAGCACCGCGAGGCCGCACGCGGTGAGGATCCACCAGCCGGGCCGGGAAGCCTCCACGAAGCCGTCCGCGAACGACGAGGAGCCCACCCCGGCCGCCAGCACCGCGCCGATGACCGCGACGCCGAGCGCCTGGCCCAGCTGCCGGCTGGTGGAGGCCACTGCCGAGGCCACCCCGGCCTGGGCGCGGGGCATGCCGGAGACGGCGGTGTTGGTGATGGGCGCGTTGACGAAGCCGAAGCCGACACCGAACAGGACGTACCCGGCGACCAGCGTGGCGTTGGACGTCTCGGCCTCGAAGAGGGCGAACAGGAGCCCGGCCGCCGTCATCGCGCCACCCGCGATCAGCAGCGGCAGCCGGGGTCCCCGGTTGCCGACCAGCCGGCCGGAGAGCGGGGCGCACAGGAACGTCGGCAGGGCCATGGGGAGCATCCACAGCCCCGCCTCCAGAGCGCTCAGGCCCCGTACGTTCTGCAGATAGAGCGTCGACAGGAACAGGAACCCGCCGAGCGAGGCGAACGCGCTCACCGCGATCACGGTGGCCCCGCTGAACGGTGCCGAGCGGAAGAAGCGCAGGTCGATGAGGGGTTCGTGGCGCCGGGACTCGTAGCGGAGCAGGGCGATCAGGGACGCGAGCGCGAGGGCGCCGAAGGGGGCCGTGGTGGAGAGCGACGCGTGCGGCGCCTCGATGATCGCGTACGTCAGTGAGCCGAACAGGGTGATGACCAGCAGCTGGCCGACCGGGTCGGTGCGGCGGGCCTTCGGCGCCCGGGACTCCGGGACGAAGCGCAGGGTGAGGACGAGGGCGGCGAGACCCACCGGCAGGTTGATCCAGAAGATGGAGCGCCAGCCGACGGAGTCCACCAGCAGGCCCCCGACCAGGGGCCCCGCCGCCATCGACAGGCCGACGACCGCGCCCCACGCGCCGATCGCGCGGGCGCGCTCGCGCGGGTCGGTGAAGGTGTTGGTGATGATCGACATGGCGACCGGGTTGAGCATCGAACCGCCCACCGCCTGCACCATGCGGAAGGCGACCAGCGCGTCCAGGTTCGGCGCGAGCGAGCACAGCAGCGAGCCGAGGGTGAAGACGACCAGGCCCGCGGTGAAGACCCGTCTGCGGCCGATCCGGTCGGCCGTGGAGCCGGCGAGCATCAGCAGCGACGCCAGGACGAGGGTGTACGCGTCGATGGTCCACTGCAGACCCGAGGTGCTCGCGTCCAGGTCCTTCTGGAGCGACGGCAGGGCGACGTTCAGGACCGTGTTGTCCAGACTCACGAGGAGCAGGCTCATACAGCAGATCGCGAGCACGAGGAGACGTCGGCGCGGGCTGAGCTCGGGCATGCACGCCATCGTACGCGTGGTTACGTAGTGTGGCTAACTAATGACCGATACACCTTTGGTGTGCGGGACGGGTACATCCTTGTGGCGTGCGAGACAGGCGCGCCCTTGGCATGCGGGACAATGGAGGAATGTCCACGCCCCCCTCCGCCCCGAACCCGGCCGCGACGTCGGACCCGGCCCCCGCCCCGGCCCTGGCCCCGTCGGACCTGACGATCGGCCCGTACACGGTCCGGCCGCCCGTCGTGCTGGCCCCCATGGCCGGGATCACCAACGCGCCCTTCCGCACGCTCTGCAGAGAGTTCAGCGGTGGCAAGGGGCTGTTCGTCAGCGAGATGATCACCACCCGGGCGCTGGTCGAACGCAACGAGAAGACCATGCAGCTGATCACGTTCGACGCGAGCGAGACACCGCGCTCGATCCAGCTGTACGGCGTCGACCCGATGACCGTCGGCAAGGCCGTCCGCATGATCGTCGAGGAGGACCTCGCCGACCACATCGACCTCAACTTCGGCTGCCCGGTACCGAAGGTGACCCGCAAGGGCGGCGGCTCGGCCCTGCCCTACAAGCGGAACCTGCTGCGCTCCATCCTGCGCGAGGCGGTCGCCGGCGCCGGGGACCTGCCGGTCACGATCAAGATGCGCAAGGGCATCGACGACGACCACCTGACCTACCTGGACGCCGGCCGCATCGCCGTCGAGGAGGGCGTGAGCGCCGTCGCCCTGCACGGCCGCACCACCGCCCAGCACTACGGCGGCACTGCCGACTGGGACGCCATCGCCCGGCTCAAGGAGCACGTGCCGGAGATCCCCGTGCTCGGCAACGGCGACATCTGGTCCGCCGACGACGCGCTGCGAATGGTGCGCGAGACCGGCTGCGACGGGGTCGTGGTGGGGCGCGGCTGCCTGGGACGGCCGTGGCTGTTCGCCGACCTGGTCGCCTCCTTCGAGGGCCGGGACGACTTCCGCCGGCCCGCGTTGCGCGAGGTCGCCGACGTCATGGTCCGGCACGCCACCCTGCTCGGCGAGTGGATCGGCGACGAGGCCCGCGGAGTGATCGACTTCCGCAAGCACGTCGCCTGGTACCTGAAGGGCTTCGCGGTCGGCTCCGAGATGCGCAGGCGGCTCGCGATCACCTCCTCCCTCGAGGCCCTGCGGGCCGGGCTGGACGAGCTGGACCTGGACCAGCCCTGGCCGGACGGCGCGGACGGCCCCCGCGGCCGCACGTCCGGCAACAACCGGGTGGCGCTGCCGGACGGCTGGCTGAAGGACCCGTACGCGTGCGCGGACGTCGGCGCGGACGCCGAACTCGACACGTCCGGCGGCTGAGCCGGTCCGGTCCGGTCCGGTCCGGTCGAAGGGCAGGAGCAGGGGCGCGGGGTGGCGCCGGTTCAGCCTCCGGCGGGGTGCGGGACGGATCCGTAGGCCTTCAGGAAGCGGTTCCGGAAGGCGTCCATGCGCCACACGGGCGCTTCCTCGTCCGGCCTGAGCCCCTCCGTCCAGTTCCAGTCGGCGACCTTGTCCAGCACCTTCGGGTCCTTGGCGACGATCGTCACCGGCACGTCCCGGCTCGCCCGCAGACCGCTGACCCGGGCGATGGGCTGGTGGTCGCCGAGGAAGACGAGGACGGTGTCGTCGGTGCCGTAGCGCTCCAGCCACTGGGTGAGGGCGGTCACCGAGTACTCGACCGACCTGCCGTACTCCTGACGGGACTTGGTGGCGTCCGTCATGAGGGTGCCGGGTTCCTTGCCCGCCCTCTGGATGGGGCCGAAGACGGAACCGTCGCCGAGTTCGTCCCAGCCGACCATCTCGGGAAGGGGCGCCCAGGGCTGGTGGCTGGAGGTCAGGATGATCTCCGCCATCAGGTTCCTGCCCCCGTCGCGCTTCTTGCCGTGCTCCAAGCGCTGGAAGGCCTCGAGCGCGTACTGGTCGGGCATCGTCGACCAGCTGAACTTCGGTCCCCGGTAGCCCAGCTGGAAGGCGTCGTAGACCTTGTCGAGGCCGAACCACTTCGCCTCGGGCCAGCCCTTCTGGACACCGGGAACGACTCCGACGGTGTCCCAGGCCCCGGACTTCCCGAACGCCTTGGTGAGCGTGAGGCGGTCGCTCGCGGTGGCGGTGCGGTAGCGCTGCTGGTTGTCGATCCACAGTCCGGACAGCGCCGTCGAGTGGCCGAGCCAGCTGCTGCCGCCGAACGTCGACGACGTCAGCCAGCCGCTGCGCGCCTCGAACCCCGCCTTCGCGAGTGACTCGGTGCCGGCGTCCAGGGTGCCGGTGACACCGGGGGCGATCACCGGGTCCTCCAGGGCGGTCCGGCCGTAGCTCTCGATGAACGTGATGAGGACGTCCTTGCCGCGCAGGTCGGGCAGGAGGCGGCCGGACGGAGTGCCCGCGAACGGGTCCGTGCGCGCCACCTTCTCGAACGCCGCCTCGTCGCGCAGCGTGTCCCGCACGCGCTTGCTCTGCACCTTCAGCGCGGCCGCCGCCCGGTCGGAGGCGACCGGCACACCGGATATCTGCAGGCCGAGGGAGGTACAGGTGATCCACACGGTGCCCGCGATCAGCGCGCCCCGGCCGGTCCGCGTACGGTGCCGGGCCAGCAGGTTGCCCAGCCGGACCGCGGCGAGTGCCATGACGACCACCAGGAGCAGGGCGAGGACGACCGCGCCGACGGCGGCGGCGGTGGCGGCGGCGCCGCCCATCGAGTCCTCGACGTAGTGCTGCGCGTCGTCGAGCAGCCCCCAGTCGAGCACCACGTTGAAGCCCCGGCCCAGATACTCGTTGAAACCGATGTCCAGCACGTTCAGCACGGTCAGTACGGCGATGCCGGCCCCGTACAGCGCGGCCGCGACGATCCGCGGGCGGCGCGGCAGGGCGAGCAGCAGCACCGCGCCGATGATCGCCTCGGCCGGAATCCGGGTGAACTGGCGGGGGCGCAGGGCGCCGGCGGTGTTCGGCAGCAGGAGCGCGCCGACGATCAGCGCGGCGGCGAGACCGTGCAGCGTCCAGCGGGCGGCACGCGCGGCGCGGGGGTGCTCCTCGCGCAGGCGGGCGCAGCGGGTGCGGAGGGTGTGGAGGGCGAGCTTCTTCGAGGTCTCTTCCTTTTCCCCACGCCGTTCTTCCGTCTCTTCTTCCTGGGGCGGGGGCGGATGCCCTTCTCCCCGGGGGTTCCCTTCGGCTGTCCCGACCGGTTCGGCCGTCTCGGTCGTGCGGGCCGGTTCGGTCGTGCGGGTCGGTCGGCGCAGGCGTGTGAAGACGGGCACCCGGAGGTCCTTCCGTGCAAAACCTGGTGAGGTGGCGGACCCGGCGTGGGGGTCCGGATCCGCCGTAGTTCCGTACGGGCGCGCCGACCGGCGCGTTCAGCACGGTGGAGGTACGTTCGGAAAACAGGGGGCAAAGGCCGGGCATGCCGTCCGTGGAGCGCCGGTGATGTGCCTGCACAACCGCCCGCGCGGCCGCCGGGGTAGTCGTATGGAGCACGTCCGCATGGTGAAATCCCGGCGACTGTGGCAGCGTGATTCTCACCACCCCTGATAAGGGTTGCGCTCAGATGAGCGAATTGCGGGCGGCTGCACTTCTCAAAGGATGGCACTCGGTGCCACCCCTTGATCGTTCATCGAGCGAAATCAAACGTGCCGATCAGCGCTCATTCGAGCGGCCGGATGGCTCAATCCGGGGCTGGTGCGTTCAAGAAGTGAACACATGCGGTTGCGGCGGCTTGCCAATCCTTGACTTTCGATCCCGTGGCGGCGGAGTGGTCGCAGACGCATGACGCACGTGCGGGCGTACCCAGACGCCCTTGATCTGGGTATGTTCCTGCTCGTCAGGGCAGCCACCGCGTCCTCGAGGAGTCGAGACCCGTGTCGGAAAACAAAGATCCCCACGTAGACCAGCAGGGTCACCGCGTTGAGGACGTGAAGTTCGTCTACGACTTCACCGAGGGCAACAAGGACCTCAAGGACCTTCTCGGCGGAAAAGGTGCGAACCTCGCCGAGATGACCAATCTGGGCCTCCCCGTCCCTCCCGGCTTCACCATCACCACGGAGGCCTGCAAGGTCTACCTGGAGAGCGGCACGGAGCCGGCGGCACTGCGTGACGAGGTGAGTGCGCACCTCGACGCCCTCGAAGCGGCGATGGGCAAGAAGCTGGGCCAGAGCGACGACCCTCTCCTCGTGTCGGTCCGCTCCGGAGCCAAGTTCTCCATGCCGGGCATGATGGACACCGTCCTGAACATCGGCCTCTCCGACAAGTCCGTGCAGGGACTGGCCAAGCAGGCCGGCGACGACCGCTTCGCCTGGGACTCCTACCGGCGCCTCATCCAGATGTTCGGCAAGACCGTCCTCGGCGTCGACGGCGAACTGTTCGAGGACGCGCTGGACGCGGCGAAGGCCGCCAAGAAGGTCACGGTCGACACCGAGCTGGAGGCCGCCGACCTCAAGAAGCTCGTCACCAAGTTCAAGAAGATCGTCAAGACCGAGGCCGGCCGGGACTTCCCGCAGGACCCGCGCGAGCAGATGGACCTCGCCATCCACGCCGTCTTCGACTCCTGGAACACCGACCGGGCCAAGCTCTACCGCCGCCAGGAGCGCATCCCGCACGACCTGGGCACGGCCGTCAACGTCTGCTCCATGGTCTTCGGCAACCTCGGCCCGACCGAGACATCCAGGGGCGGCGGCACGGGAGTCGCCTTCACCCGCGACCCCGCCTCCGGACACCAGGGCGTCTACGGCGACTACCTGGAGAACGCCCAGGGCGAGGACGTGGTCGCGGGCATCCGCAACACCGTGCCGCTCGCCGAGCTGGAGCAGATCGACAAGAAGTCGTACGACCAGCTGATGCAGATCATGGAGACGCTGGAGAACCACTACAGGGATCTCTGCGACATCGAGTTCACCATCGAGCGCGGCCAGCTGTGGATGCTCCAGACCCGCGTCGGCAAGCGCACCGCGGGCGCCGCCTTCCGCATCGCCACCCAGCTCGTCGACCAGGGGCTGATCGACGAGGCCGAGGCGCTCACCCGCGTCACCGGCGCCCAGCTCGCCCAGCTGATGTTCCCCCGCTTCGACGAGGACACGAAGGTCGCGAAGGTCGGGCGCGGCATCGCGGCCTCCCCGGGCGCGGCCGTCGGCAAGGCCGTCTTCGACTCGTACACGGCCGTCAAGTGGTCCCGCTCCGGCGAGAAGGTCATCCTGGTCCGCCGCGAGACCAACCCCGACGACCTGGACGGCATGATCGCCGCCGAGGGCATCCTCACCTCCCGCGGCGGCAAGACCTCCCACGCCGCCGTCGTCGCCCGCGGCATGGGCAAGACCTGTGTGTGCGGCGCCGAGGAGCTCGAGGTCGACACCAAGCGCCGCCGGATGACCGTCCCCGGCGGACACGTCGTCGAGGAAGGCGACCTGATCTCCATCGACGGCTCCACCGGCAAGGTCTACCTCGGCGAGGTCCCGGTCGTGCCGTCCCCGGTCGTGGAGTACTTCGAGGGCCGGATGCACCCGGGCGCCGACGACGCCGACGAACTGGTCGAGGCCGTCCACCGGATGATGGCCTTCGCCGACCGCAAGCGCCGGCTGCGTGTGCGCGCCAACGCCGACAACGCCGAGGACGCGCTGCGTGCCCGCCGCTTCGGCGCCCAGGGCATCGGCCTGTGCCGCACCGAGCACATGTTCCTGGGGGACCGGCGCGAGCTGGTGGAGCGGCTGATCCTGGCCGACACCCAGGACGAGCGCGAGGAGTCCCTCAAGGCGCTGCTGCCGCTCCAGCGGAAGGACTTCGTCGAGCTGTTCGAGGGGATGGACGGCCTCCCGGTCACCGTCCGGCTCCTCGACCCGCCGCTGCACGAGTTCCTGCCCGACATCACCGAACTGTCGGTCCGCGTGGCCCTCGCCGAGTCCCGCCAGGAGCCGCACGAGAACGAACTGCGCCTCCTGCAGGCCGTGCACCGGCTGCACGAGCAGAACCCGATGCTGGGCCTGCGCGGCGTCCGGCTCGGCCTGGTCATCCCCGGCCTGTTCACCATGCAGGTACGGGCCATCGCCGAGGCGGCGGCCGAGCGCCGGGCGGCCAAGGGCGACCCGCGCGCCGAGATCATGATCCCGCTGGTCGGCACGGTCCAGGAGCTGGAGATCGTCCGCGAGGAGGCCGACCAGGTCATCGCGGAGGTCGAGGAGGCCACCGGCACGAAGCTGAAGCTCGCCATCGGCACGATGATCGAGCTGCCGCGGGCCGCGCTGACCGCCGGCCAGATCGCCGAGGCGGCCGAATTCTTCTCCTTCGGCACGAACGACCTCACCCAGACGGTGTGGGGCTTCAGCCGGGACGACGTGGAGGCCAGCTTCTTCACCGCGTACCTGGAGAAGGGCATCTTCGGCGTCTCCCCGTTCGAGACCATCGACCGGGACGGTGTCGGCTCCCTCGTGAAGCTCGCCGCCGAGGCCGGCCGTGCCACCCGCCCCGGCCTCAAGCTCGGCGTCTGCGGCGAGCACGGTGGCGACCCGGAGTCCGTCCACTTCTTCCACGAGGTGGGCCTGGACTACGTCTCCTGCTCCCCGTTCCGCATCCCGGTCGCCCGCCTGGAGGCGGGCCGCGCGGCGGTCACCTCGAAGGGCAGCGACCACCGCTGAGCCCTGGGCCCCGAGCCCTGCGTCCCTGACCTTCGGGGCACATGAACCCCGGAGCCGTTGCCTGTCACCCGACCACCCTCACCGATCGGCAACGGCTCCGGATCACAAAGAGAACGGCGGTACCCGTGCGGGGGTGCCGCCGTTTCCCATGCCGCCCGCACAGTGTCGCGAGGAAACCCTTGCAAGGATTTCTTTGCGGCACTGTCTTTGCGGACATGGACGAGCCCCAGGGCCCGCAGGGCTGTGACCGGGACCCGGCCGCGCGGGAGCGGATGGATGCAGAGTCCGACCGCCGCCTGGAGGTCTACGACAATATCTTCGACCGGTTCGGCGCCGAGCGGGTCGCGGTGACCGGCATGCCGGAGGCCCACCGCGCCCGCCACTGCTTCGGGGACATTCGCTGGAGCCAGTTGGCGGGCCGCCCGGGGTCAGCCGGCGGGAGGGCGTATCGAGCCTCGCTCGATGACCGGCATGGGGATCAGATGATGGTCGGGATGCCGGTTGTGGTCGAGGAGGAGTTCGATGGAGGCGCGGCCCATGGCTTCGTGGGGCAGAGCGACAGTTGTCAGGCCGGGCCTGAGGTAAGAGGCGAGTTCGTCGTTGTCGAAGGACACGACCGAGATGTCGTGGGGGACGGAGAGGCCGCAATCAGCGAGCGCCTGGTACGCGCCGAATGCAAGGCGGTCGTTCATGCAGAGCAGAGCACGGATGTCGCTGTGGTCTTTCAGGAGAGCGCGGGTCACGTCGTAGCCGTGGTGGGGTTCCCAGTCCCAACATGATTCCTCGGCGGCGAACCGCAGTCCGCGCTCGGCCATCTCCGCGTGAATCCCGGCGATGCGTTGCCCGACGGTCGCCGAGCGAAAGAGGTTCTTCTCGACCTCTTGGTTATGGCCGATGAGAGCGATGCCGTTCCGGTGGCCGGCGTCAGCCAGGAGTCCGACCGCCGCTCTGCCGCCGCTCAGTTCGTCGGGAAGAACCGACACGGGATGTTTCTTGTTGCTGGCGTTGAGCATGACCACGTTGGTCGTTTGCGGGAGGTCGGGGACGAAGAGTTCCCGGGCTCGCATCACGCCGAAGATGATGCCGTCGACCTGGCGGTCGAGGACGGCCGCGATCGCTTCGGACTCGCGTGCCGGGTCGCCCCCGGTCTCCAGCACTAGGAGGACGTGGCCGGCTTTCCGTGCGGCGTCCAGTGCTCCTTTGATCAGACCGCTGGCGAAGCGGGTGGTGGCGACCACATCGGAAATGAATCCGATGGTGAGGGTTTTGCGGGTCCGCAGACCGCGGGCGGCCACGTTCGGCCGGTAGCCCAGTTCTGCGGCGGCGTCGTTGACCCGGGCATGCGCTTCTGCGGACAAGCGGGTGTCGGTCCTGCCGTTCAGGATCATCGAAGCGGCGGCCGTGGACAGCCCCGCGCGCCGTGCGACATCGGCCAGCGTGACGCGCTTGTCCGGCATGGCATCTCTCCTCCGCGGTCGGCGTGGGCATTGGTCTCAAGCCCATCACGCCGCCCAACCCGTTGCGAACATTTCCTTGACAGCACCCATCCTCAGGCTGACTATGGCCTTGCTAAAAGGGTTTAGCAAGCGGTTTGGCTCGTTTCGGGTACGGACACCTCGACGCGCCGCGTGGCCGCCGGGCTGCAGGAGGTACCTCCCTGCGTCATGCCTGACCCCCTTCCACGGACCCGCGCACGGACAACGGAGCCTTGTAGATGTCGAACGAGCGAGAGCGTTCCCGTCATGGACGCAGCACCGCATCACGCACGGCGTGGGCGGCCCTCACGGCCACCGTCACTTCCGGTGCGCTCGCCCTGACCGGGTGCGCGCCGGGGTCACCCGCCGCGAACCCGACCGAGTCCGGCGATGTGAGCCTGAAGCTCACCTCCGACAAGATCACGATCAAGATCCAGGACGAGACGGGCTTTCCGGTCTCTGACGACCTGGCTGAGGAGTTCACCAAGCAGCACCCGAACGTCACCTTCAAGGTCGTTCGTGACAGCTTCGCGAACCTCACCGCGAATGCGCCGCGTCTGATGGCCAGCACCAACGCACCGGACCTCATCCGTCTGCCGACGATGGGGGATACGGTCAAGGACGGGCTGCTGACGAACCTCGATCCGTACTTCAAGGGCTACGGGTGGGATAAATTCTCAGCCGGGCAGCTGGCTGCTTCCCGGATGAGCGGCAAGGGCGTGCGGGGCGAGGGGTCGCTCTACCAACTGGGTCTGGGCTACAGCGTCACTGGTATCTACGTGAACCAGAAGTATGCCAAGCGCTTGGGGCTGTCCGGGGCGCCGGAAACGATCGGCGAGCTGGAGGAGTGGATGGCCAAGGCCAAGGCCGCAAAGATCCTTCCGGTGCAGATCGGCATGCAGGACGGTGTAGGCACGTTCGCACTGCAGGCGCTGATCAACCAGTACGGGAACAAGAGTGACCTGGTCGACTGGATGTTCAACAAGTCGGGCGCCACGTTCGACACGGCCGCCAGCCTCAAGGGCGCCACGGTGTTCAAGAAGTGGGCGGACGCCGGGTACTTCCCCGGCGATGTCAACGCGATCAACTACACGACGATGGTCTCCAACTTCCAGGCGGGCGAGGGCCTGCTGATGTTCAACGGGAACTGGGACGCCGCAGGAACCGACAAGGCCATGGGCCAGGGCGCGGCGACCTTCGTTCCGATGCCGCCCGCTGCCTCCGGCGGCACGTACGTTGCGATGGGCGCCGCGAACTCGTTCGCCATCCCGGCCAAGGCGAAGCATGCCGACGCGGCGGCGTTCTTCCTGAACTGGATCCACACCAACGCCAAGGCCCGTCAGATCGTCGTCGATGTCACCGGTGCGTCGCCCGGCGGCGACCCCGCCCAGCAGTTGCCGAAGGCCAAGGCTGGTTCGTTGATCGACCAGGCCCTCAAGGTCTCCGCGGAAGTGGGAGCCGACAACGGGTTCGTGGACTTCATGGCCAACACCACGTCGGGTATCTACGCCGGGGCGTTCCAGCCCTACGAGCAGCGCCTGCTGACCCGCCGCATGGAGCCCAAGGCATTCACCGAGGCGATCCAGCAGTACTACGAGAAGGAACTGGCCGGAGCATGAGCAGCGATGTCCGCAGGCACGGGGCCTCGGAACCGACCACAGCCGCAGCGCGGCGCCCCCGCCAGGGCGCTCGTGCTGCGGGCCTGGGGAACCGTCTTCGTCGGCACACCCGCAAAGCGGCCCGGGGCACCACCCTGGGCTGGCTCTTCATACTGCCTGCTCTTGCCTTCTTCTCCACGTTCGTGATCTATCCGCTGGTCACCGCCGTGCAGTACTCGTTCTACAACTGGAACGGAATCGGCGCCTCCACCTGGGTCGGCTTCGCGAACTACACCCGGGTGTTCACCGACCCGGAGCTGCTGATCTCGATCATCAACGCACTGATCCTCATTGTCTTCTTCACGGTCATCCCGGTCAGCAGCGGACTGGTCCTGGCCACCTTGATCCGTTCGATGAGGCCCGGCGCGTTCGCCACCACCGCGCGGACGATCCTGTTTCTTCCTCAGATCATCCCGCTGGTGGCCGCCGGTATCGCCTGGTCATGGATGTACGCGCAGACCGGCACCATCAACACCATCCTGGACTCCGTGGGCCTGGGGTTCCTTTCGCGGTCATGGCTGGCAGGCTTCGGCACAGCTCTTCCTGCCGTCGGCCTGATCGGTTCGTGGGTGCTGACAGGTCTGTGCACGATCCTGCTGGTCACCGGCATCGGGAAGATCGACGCATCCCTGTACGAGGCAGTGCGGCTGGACGGCGCCGGCTGGATGCGGGAATTCGTGACCGTCACTCTTCCAGGGCTGCGGCAGGAGATCGCCGTGCTGGTCACTATCACGGTCATCGCGGCGCTGAGCAGCTTCGACATCATCTACACCACTACCAAGGGCGGCCCGGGAACGAGCACGTTGGTTCCGGGCATCTCGATCTTCCGGCTCGCCTTCACCCAGAGCGAGGTAGGCCTGGCATCTGCCTTCGGCGTCGTCCTGCTCGCGCTCGTCCTCGTGGTGGTGCTGCCCATCCAGTTGCTGGCAAAGGAAAAGTCCTGATGATCGTCAACAAGGCCGAGGTGATCATCGGACGTGTCGTCCTCGCCGTCGTCCTCGTTCTCACCGTGCTGCCGCTGGTCGGCATGCTCTCCGGCGCACTGCAGCCTGCGGACCGCATTCCCAGCGGGATCTCCTGGCCGAGTGATCCGCAGTGGGGCAACTTCGCCGTCGCCTTCAGGACGGCGCATGTCTGGCAGCTGCTCGGATCCAGCCTCAGCATCGTCCTGGGCGTCGTCCCGATCAGTCTCCTGATGGCGACCCTGGCCGGCTACGCGCTGGGAAACCTGCGCATACCCGGCGGCAAGGTCGTGTTCATCGTGTTCGTGCTCGGCCTGACCATCCCGTTCGAGGCGATCATCATCCCGATCTACTACCAGATCACCGGCATGGGCCTGCTCAACACCCGCTGGGCGATCATCCTCCCGCTGATCGGGCTCTACATGCCGTTCAGCGTCGTGTGGATGCGCGCGCACTTCGTCGGAGTGCCCAGAGAGCTGTCCGAGGCGGCTCGTATCGACGGGGCGAGCATCTTCCAGGAGATCCGCCGTATTCAGCTTCCCCTGGCCGCCCCCGCGCTGTCCTCCCTGGCGATCCTGCTGTTCCTGTGGACGTGGAACCAGTTCCTGCTCCCGCTGGTCCTGGTCGACGATCCGGACCAGCGCACCATGGCCGGGGCACTCGGAGCCTTCCAGGGCCAGTACCTCAATCAGCTCCCCCTGATGTTCGCCGGCGCGCTGATCGTCATGCTGCCCACGATCATCATCTTTGTCATCTTCCAGCGTCAGTTCATCAAGGCGCTGCTCCAAGGCGCCGTCAAGGGCTGATTTTCACACCTCCCCCCACCATCTCACCCGGCCGCCTCTGCCATAAGTACGGCCGACGCACAAGGACGCCCTGTGACATTTCACCTGAACCACGCCTGGGTATGGGACTTCTGGTTCGCCGACGACGGTGACACCTTCCACATGTACTACCTCCATGCCCCCAAGAGCCTCGGCGACCCCGAACTGCGGCACCGCAACGCCCGTATCGGCCATGCGACCTCCACGAATCTGACCGACTGGCAGGACCACGGACCCGTACTCGGTCCCGGTCCTGCGGGCAGCTTCGACGAGACCGCCGTCTGGACCGGCAGTGTGCTCCGCGGGCCTGACGGAGTCTGGCGGATGTTCTACACCGGCGCACGCTTCGCCGGCCTCGGCGGCAACACCCAGGCGATCGGTGTGGCCACCTCCACGGATCTGCACACCTGGACGAGACAGCCCGGTCCCATCACCGAGGCAGACGACCGCTGGTACGAGAAGCTGGGCGATTCCAGCTGGCCCGAAGAGGCGTGGCGCGACCCATGGGTCTTTCCCGACCCGGACGGGCAGGGCTGGCACATGCTGGTCACGGCCCGTGCCAACCACGGCGCTGCCGACGACCGCGGGGTCGTCGCACACGCCACCTCACCGGACCTGTGCACCTGGACGGTTCAGCCCCCGCTCAGCTCCGTGGGCGCGGGCTTCGCCCACCTCGAAGTCCCTCAGCTGGCCACCATCCAGGGAGAAAGAACACTGCTCATGTCCTGCGACACGCCACGGCTGTCCGCAGAGAGACGCGAGGCAGGGCAGAGCGGCGGCATCTGGAGCATCCGGGCACCCTCCGCCCTGGGTCCCTACCCGGTGGAAGACGCCCGTCTCGTCGTCGCCGACGAGTCCCTCTACAGCGGCCGCGTCATCGAGGACCGGGTCGGACGGACAGTGATGCTCGCCTTCGACACCACGGACGCCGACGGCGCGTTCCTGGGCTCGATCTGTGACCCCTTCCCAGTGGGCCGTTCCCCGGAGCACCAGGGCATCGTCCCCCTCAGCCCGAGCGAAGGAACTCCCCGGTGAACGCATCCATCAACGGCCGCACGGCCCCCGGATTCGAACGCGTCGCAGAAGCCTTCGCCACGACATTCACCCGCCATGACGACATGGGAGCGGCACTTTCCGTACGGGTGGCAGGCGAAACGGTCCTCGACCTGTGGGGTGGGACCGCCGACGAACGCGAACGCGCCCCCTGGACGAAAGACACCATCAGCGTCATCTTCTCCTGCACCAAAGGCCTCACCTCCATACTCGCGGCACGTCTCGTGGAGGAAGGCCGTCTCGGCTATGAGACACCTGTCGCTGTGTACTGGCCCGAGTTCGCGGCCGCCGGCAAAGACACGGTCACCGTCAGGGATCTCCTCGCTCACAGATCCGGCCTCTCGGCACCGCGCGACACCCTCACCATCAAGGACTCCATCGACTGGGACGGGATGACCGGGCTCCTCGCGGCGCAGGAACCCCTGTGGCCGGCCGGCGAAGGACACGCCTACCACGCCCTCACCCATGGATGGCTGATCGGCGAGGTCATTCGACGCGTGACCGGCATGACGGTCGGCCAGTACTTCGAAGAGCTCATCACCACGCCCCTGCGTGCCGACGCATGGATCGGCCTCCCCCCGGCTGCCCGGCACCGCGTTGCGCACATGCGCGCGGGACGGACCCTCACCGCCTTCATGGCTCAGCAGGCCGCCGCGCGGCCTTCCGGAGAAACCGACTGGTCAGAGCGGGCCCTGACTCTTGGGAACGCGTTTCCTCCCGAACTCGTCGAGGAAACTGACGGTGGCTTCAACGACCCCCGGGTACAGGCAGCGGAACTTCCGGGAGCGGGCGGTATCGCCTCTGCCCGTGCACTGGCCTCGATCTGGTCATCCACCGTGGTGGCAACCGACGGCGTGCGGCTTCTGCATCCCGACACCGTCGCCGACGCCATCCGACCCCAGACTGAAGGTACTCCCGTCTTCGGGGGACAGGCTCCCTTCCCCCGCTGGGGAATGGGATTCCAACTGCCCTCACTCGCACGGGAATACCTCGGCGCGGCATCCTTCGGCCATGACGGAGCCGGGGGACAGGTCGCTTTCGCCGACTCGACCCACCAAGTCGGATTCGCCTATCTCACCAACATCATGGAAGCAGGTGCGGACGCCCGCGCCACGTGCGTCATCAATGAACTGCGCAGGACGCTTCGCCTGCTCTCATAGTCCTGTCCGCCACCCACCGCTGCGCCCCCTGTACGGCTTCGCGACGCTGCGTGCGACGGTGGCCCGCGGAGGTCTTCCGCAGGCCACCGGGCGGCTTTTCGGGGAGGGTCAGTTCGTGCTGCGGCGCCGACGCGCCGCGAACATTACCCCGCCGCCCGCGAGGACGACGGCCGCGCCTCCGGCCGCGAGGTACGGGGTGGCGCTGTTGCCGCCGGTCTCGGCGAGGTCGGTGCCGCCCTGGCCGGTGGCGTCCTT
This sequence comes from Streptomyces sp. NPDC005774, assembly GCF_042871645.1. Lineage (NCBI taxonomy): Bacteria > Bacillati > Actinomycetota > Actinomycetes > Kitasatosporales > Streptomycetaceae > Streptomyces > Streptomyces sp. NPDC005774. The sequence continues at coordinate 79,769 of NZ_JBIAIV010000018.1, forward strand.
TTCGCCGGTGTCGGAGCCGGAGGCGGAGCCGGTGTCGGAGCCGGAGTCGGTTTCGGTGGCGCTGTCGTCCGAGCCGGTGTCCTTGCCCTTGTCCCTGTCACCGACGGGGACGAAGTCCGCCGGCGCCTGGTCGCAGCCGATGCCGTCGCCGTCGCGGTCCAGGTGCTTGCCGTAGTGCTCGCTGCTCGCCGGAATGTTGGAGTACCCGGCGGCGTACGCCGCGGGGCAGTTCTTGAACACGCCCTCGTGGGCCACGGCGGTGGTGACGGGCAGTGTGGCCAGTGCGAGCGCGGCGACGGTCACGGCGGCGGACTTGCAGGACAGGTTCACGGGGATCCCCCAACTATGTACGGATTTCCGGCAGCGTGCCCCCGTCCGGGACGGTCTGCCGGGTGTGAGCTGCCGACGGTAGGGGAGGGGCTGGGGGAGGGTGTGGAGGTTTCGTGGACCCGTGATGCGAACGTGACGTGACCGGTCGGTAGCTCTCCGCTCACTCCGGTGTGTTCTGCGTACCGGAGCGAGCGGAGGGCGGAGGGCGGTTACGTGCGGAACGGGCCCCTCACCTCGTACGTGATGCCGTCCGACGAGCTGCCGCTCGTGCCGCGCTGGCTGGAGAAGTACAGGCGGGTGCCGTCCGGGGAGAAGGCCGGGCCGGTGATCTCCGAGCCGGACTGGCCGTTCACCCGGAGGAAGGGGGCCACGACGTCGTCGGGGGTGATGACGCAGATCTCCAGGTTGCCGCCGTCCTCGGCCACGAACAGGTCGCCCGAGGAGGAACCGGTGATGTTGTCGACGCCGGTCAGGGGGGCGGAGCCGCCCGTCACCAGGGAGTCGTCGTAGGCGAGTTCGATGGTCTGGGCGGCGGCGTCGTACTGCCAGACGCGGTTGTCGCCCTTGGTGGTGAACCAACAGGTGTCGTTCGCGTAGTGGCAGCCCTCGCCGCCGTTGAAGCGCTTGGCGCCGGAGACCTGGTTGCGGGTCGCGGTGGCTCCGGACGGGTCCGGGACCCGTACCCAGCTCACCGGGCCGCTCGTGCCGCTGCCCGCCACCAGGACCTCCAGCGTGCCGGAGGACAGGTCGCCCCAGGTCGTCGGCCGGAACCGGTAGAAGCAGCTGTCCGAGACGTCCTCGGTCAGGTAGACGACCTTGCGGACCGGGTCGGCGGCGGCCGCCTCGTGTTTGAAGCGGCCCATCGCGTCCCGGCGGACCGCCGCCTTCGTCCCCCACGGATCGGTCTCGTAGACGTAGCCGCGGTCCACCTCCTCGCAGGACAGCCAGGTGTTCCACGGGGTCTTCCCGCCCGCGCAGTTCTGCCGGGTGCCGGACAGGACGCGGTACGCGTCCGTGACGGCGCCGGTCGCCGAGAAGCGGACGGCGCCCGCGCCGCCGGACGGGTTGATCTCCGAGTTGGAGACGTAGATCCAGCCGCTGCCGTCCGCGTAACAGGCGCCGCCGTCGGGGGCGTTGTGCCAGGTGTACGAGGTGCCCGGGACCTGTTGGCCGGACCGGGCGATCACTCTGCTGGTGAACCCGGCCGGCAGCCGGATCCCGTTGGCGTCCGCCGCGCCGAGCGCGCCGTACGGGCCCGTACCGGGCTGGGCGGGCGCCGCGTACGCGGCGCTGTGCCAGAGCGCGCCGCCGAGGACCGCGCCGGAGCCGCCCATGGCGCTCGCGCGAAGGAAGGTACGACGTTCCACTGCCGCTCCCAGGGGTGCCGTGAACCGTCCCGCCACCGGGGCCGGTGACGGGGGCGTGCGGTCACGGAACCTATGCGTTCAGCATGGACACATCATGGACGTGGGTGTACCGGACGGTGACCATCCCCGGCCGGGCGCCCCGGCGGTCGTCGCCCTACAGCGGTACGCCCACCGCCGTGAACGTCGTCTCCGGTGTCTGCGGGCTGGTGAATCGGGCGTTGACCAGGTACAGGCGGTCGCGGTAGCGGGCCGCGGTGGCGGGGACGTCGAAGCGCGGATCGGTGATCGAACGGCGCAGGGCCGCCGTCGTCGCGCCGGCGTCGAGGTGGAACACGGTGACCACGTTCAGCCGGTTCTGGACCACGTACAGCGTGCGGCCGACGCGGACCAGGCCGTCGCCGTTGACCACGTCGGCCGCGCCGGACAGGACGATCCTGGTGGCGTGGCCGGTGTGCAGGTTGACCCGGTACAGCTCGCCCGGGGTGCTCTTGACCACGATGACGTCGCGGCCGTCGGGGGTGCTCACGATGCCATTGGCGTTGTTGACGTCGGGCAACTGCTCCCAGTCGCCGCTCAGGGGCAGCGCCCGGACCGTGCCGCGGCGCCCGCGCGGGACGCCGTACAGCACCGCGTCGCGCGAGTCGGTGAACCAGGCACGGTCGTCGAGCAGGGCGACGTCGTTGATGAAGTGCCCTGTGGCGGGCGTGAGTCGGTGGGTGGTGCGGAGGGCTCCGGTGCGGGCGTCCACGAGGCGCGCGGTACCGCCGGCGCCACCCGCGACGTACAGCAGGCCGTCGCGGTCGTCCAGCTTCAGGCCGATGGAGGCGAGGCCGGGGGCGCCCTCGTGGAGCACCCGGCCCTGTCCGGTGCGCAGGTCGGTGCGGTAGATCGCGCCGTTCGCGCGCGAGCCCATGTACGCGTACGGCCCGGCGCCGATGGTGATGCCCTCGGGGAGCCAGCCGTCGGGCAGCGGGAACCCGGTCGGCCGGTCGGCGCGGTGGCCGCCCGCCTGCGCGGCGCCGGCGCCGACGGCCCCGGCGAGGGTGGCGAGCGCGGTGGCCGCGGCGCCACCGAGGACGGCGCGTCGGGACGGCCGGGGGCGCGTGGGGTGCTCGGGGTGCTTCCGGGTCATGGTTCGTGCCTCCGTGGCGGGTGGGGAGTGCGCGAGACGAGTGGGCGGAGTACCCAGTTTCGATGAAACTCCAAGAACCCGCCCGCTGAACGGAAACACACGTATCCGACAGGAACTCGACAGGCGCCCGGCCCCCGGCTCCCGGCCGCCGTGCCCTACGTGCTCACGCCGTCTCGACCTCGTACGTCCTCAGGCGGACCGTGTCGTCGTCCAGGCACTGGCCCGTCTCCAGGTCGAAGCGCTGCTTGAGCAGCGGGGAGGCGACGAACGGGCGGCCCCGGTGGGTGCCGGTCAGGCCGCGGGAGAGGACCGCCGCGCCGGTGAAGGGATCACGGTTGTCGACCGCGTACAGCCCGCCGGTGCGGGCGGCGAAGACGGCGACCTGCCGGCCGTCGGGCAGCAGGGCCGCCACGCCGCGGCCGGGGATCAGGGTGCTCAGGTCGCAGACGGCGAACCAGGTGTCGGTCAGCCGGATCCGGACCTTCAGGTCGGTGGTCTCGAGGGCCAGGGTCATCGCTGGGCGCTCCCTTCCAGGGCGGCTTCCTTGGACTGCGCGGGTCGCATGCCGATGTTCAGCAGCGGCAGGTCGGGCTTCATCTGGTCGCGTTCGGGGACGAAGCCGACGACCGGGTCCGGGGTGTCGGGGGCGTTGACGAAGGACACGAACCGGGCCAGCTTCTCGGGGTCGTTGATGGTCTCGGCCCACTCGTCGCGGTAGTGGGACACATGGGCCCGCATCTGTGCCTCCAGCTCGTCGCAGATGCCGAGCGCGTCGTGCACGACGACGTCCCGTACGTGGTCCAGGCCGCCGGGGATCCGCTCCAGCCAGGTGGAGGTGCGCTCCAGCCTGTCGGCGGTGCGGATGTAGAACATCAGGAACCGGTCGATGAGACGGACCAGTTCGGCGTCCGAGAGGTCCTGGGCGAGCAGGTCGGCGTGACGCGGGGTGGAGCCGCCGTTGCCGCCCACGTAGAGGTTCCAGCCGCTCGCGGTGGCGATCACGCCGAAGTCCTTCGACTGGGCCTCGGCGCACTCGCGGGCGCATCCGGAGACCGCCGACTTCAGCTTGTGCGGGGAGCGCAGGCCCCGGTAACGCAGCTCCAGGTCGATCGCCATGCGTACGGAGTCCTGGACGCCGTACCGGCACCAGGTCTGCCCGACGCAGGACTTCACCGTGCGCAGCGACTTGCCGTACGCGTGGCCGGACTCGAAGCCCGCGTCGACCAGGCGGGCCCAGATCACCGGGAGTTGTTCGACCCTCGCGCCGAACATGTCGATGCGCTGGCCGCCGGTGATCTTCGTGTAGAGGCCGAAGTCGCGGGCGATCTCGCCGATGACGATCAGCTTCTCCGGGGCGATCTCACCGCCGGGGATGCGGGGGACGACCGAATACGAGCCGTTCTTCTGGAGGTTGGCGAGGAAGTGGTCGTTGGTGTCCTGGAGGGCGGCCTGTTCGCCGTCCAGGACGTAGCCGCTCGCGCCGATCACCGGGGCGAGGGAGGCGATGATCGAGCCGGCCGTCGGCTTGCACACCTCGCAGCCGTCGCCGCCCCGGGCGTCCTCGCGGCCGTACCGGTCCAGCAGGTCCCGGTGGGAGGTGACGCGCAGGGCGTGGACGATCTCGTACAGCTCCTCGCGGGTCCGCGCGAAGCAGCCGCACAGCCCCTTGTCGACCTCGACGCCGCTCGCCTCCAGTTCGGCGGTGACCAGCTGGCCGAGCACCTTCACGCAACTGCCGCAGCCCGTACCGGCCTTGGTGCACTTCTTCACCTCGGGCACGGTCGTGCAGCGGTGCTCGGTGACCGCGCCGCGGACGGCGCCCTTGGTGACGTTGTGGCAGGAGCAGACGACGGCCTCGTCCGGCAGCGCGGACGGGCCCAGCCGGTCCGGGGCTCCGGCCCCGGCGGGCAGGACGAGGGACTCGGGCGGGACCGGCGGGACCGAGCCGGTGAAGGCGCGCAGCGTGCCGTACGCCTCCGCGTCGCCGACCAGGATGCCGCCGAGCAGCGTGCCGTCGCCGCCGATGACCAGCTTCTTGTAGAGGCCGGCGCGGGAGTCGGAGTAGACGACGTCCAGGCAGCCGGCGGTGGCGCCGTGCGCGTCGCCGAAGGACGCCACGTCGACGCCGAGCAGCTTCAGCTTGGTGGACAGGTCGGCGCCGGTGAACGTCAACCGGTCGGCCTCGTCGGCCTCGTCGGCGGCGATGGTCGCGGCGGCGGTCCGCGCCTGCTCGTAGCCGGGGGCGACCAGGCCGTACACCCGGCCGTCGGCGGCCAGCGCACACTCGCCGATCGCGAAGACGTACGGGTCGGCGACCGTGCGGCACTGCTCGTCCACCGCGATGCCGCCGCGCTCGCCGACGGTCAGGCCGCAGTCGCGGGCGAGTTGGTCACGGGGGCGGACACCGGCGCTGAACACCACCAGATCGGTGGGGAGTTCGGAGCCGTCGGACAGCTTCATGCCGGTGACCGCACCGTCCGCGCCGGTCACGATCTCCTGCGTGCCCACGCCCGTGTGGACGGACAGGCCCATGCCCTCGACGGTGCGCAGCAGCGCCGCGCCGCCGCCCTCGTCGACCTGTACGGGCATCAGGCGGGGCGCGAACTCCACGATGTGCGAGGTGAGTCCGAGCCCGTCGAGCGCACCCGCCGCCTCCAGGCCGAGGAGCCCGCCGCCGACCACCGCGCCGGTCGTCGCGTTCTTCGCGTACTCCTCGATGGCGAGGAGGTCCTCGACGGTCCGGTAGACGAAGCAGCCCTCGGCGTCCTTGCCGGGGACCGGCGGGACGAAGGGGTAGGAACCGGTGGCCAGGACGAGGACGTCGTAGCCGACGACCAGCCCGGAACGGGCGGTCACCTCGCGGGCCTCGCGGTCGACGCGCTCGGCCGGGTCACCGACACGCAGTTCGATGCCGTGCTCCTCGATGAACCGCGGGTCCGTCATGGACAGGTCCTCGGGAGTCCTCCCCGAGAAGTACGAGGTGAGCCGGACGCGGTCGTACGCCGGACGCGGCTCCTCGCACAGCACGACCACGCGGTGCGTGGCGGTCAGGCCGCGCTCGGCGAGCGCCTCGAGGAAGCGCTGGCCGACCATGCCGTGGCCGACGAGCACGATCGTGGGGGTGGCCTCCGGGGCGGTGGTCATCAGGAGCCTCCGTCGTGGGTGAGCAGGTGGAGCAGGGGGCCGCCGTCGGAGGGGAGCGGCTCTGCTCCCTCCCAGGCGCGCGCGAGCGCGCCGACGGTGCCGAGTTCGCCGACCAGGACCCCGCCGACCAGCCGGTCCTCGCGGACGACGACCTTGCGGTAGGTGCCCCGGGTGGCGTCGGCGAGCTGCACGATGTCGTCGCCGGGGCGGGGGTCGGTCTCACCGAACGCGGCGAGATCGAAGGGGCGGTCGGGCCCGGTGAGCGTGAGCCGGGTCAGGGACCGGGTGCCGGTGTAGCGGGCGCCCGCGTCCCCGGTGAGCAGGGCGGCCAGGGCGTCGGCCTGCTCCAGCGCCGGGGTGGCCAGCCCGTAGACCTGCCCCGCGTGCTGGGAGCAGTCGCCGATCGCGTGGATGTGCGGGTCCGAGGTGCGCAGCTCGTCGTCGACGACCACGCCCTCGCGCACCTCCAGACCGGCCGCCCGCGCGAGGCCGATACGCGGGCGGGCCCCGCATGCGAGGACGACCAGGTCGGCGCCGAGGGCGTACCCGTCGGCCAGCTCCACCGACCGCACCGCGCCGCCGACCGAGCGCACGTCCCGCACCCGGCACTCGGTGTGCACCTCGACGCCCAGATCCTTCAGATGCCGCCAGACGAGCCGGGAGGCGGCCGGGTCGAGCCGGCGTTCCAGGAGCCGCTCGGACTGCTGGGCGAGGACGACCTGCGCGCCGCGCACGGCCAGCGCCCGCGCCGCGGAGACCCCGAGCAGCCCGCCGCCGATGACGACCGCCCGGACTCCCGGCCGGACCGCCTCGGACAGTCCCAGGCAGTCGTCCATGGTCCGGAACGCGTGCATACCCTCGGGCAGCTCGCGGTCCGGGGTGAACAGGCCGCGCAGGGGAGGCAGCACGGCGTTGGAACCGGTGGCCAGGACCAGCCTGTCGTAGGCGATCGGGGAGCCGTCGGCGCACCGGACGGTCCGCCCGGCCCGGTCGATGCCGGTGACCCGGCCGCGGATCAGCACCGTCGGGGCCGCCGGCGCCGGCAGCGCGATCACCTCGGGGCCGTACCGCCCCGCCAGCACCTCGGCGAGCAGCACCCTGTTGTACGGGCGGTGCTCCTCCTCGCCGATCAGCGTCACCGGCGTGCCGAGCTCGCCGAGCCGCCGGGCGAGCGTCCCGCCCGCCAGACCGGTGCCGATCACCACCACACGCTCGTTCGAGGTCATGGCACTGAGCGTGCGGTGCGGGTGTTACCCGGCGGCATCCCCTCTGTTTCCCGCGCGGAACGCTGCCCTCAGCGGGGGCGGGGGGTGCGTGTGAGGGTTCGGGGCGCGCGGCGGAGGGGTGTGTGAGGAGGCCCGGTGAGCGAGCACTGTGAGGAGCCTCAACCTCAGGAAACGCTCATCTTGATGGACGGCACAACTATCCGCTTCGTAGGGTCACGCCCATGCCCGACATCTCCCTGACCACGGTCGTTCTCCTCTGCCTCGCGGCACTGGCGGCCGGCTGGATCGACGCGGTGGTCGGCGGTGGCGGCCTCCTGCTGCTGCCGGCGCTGCTGCTCGGCCTGCCCGCCGGCACCCCCGCCGCGCACGCCCTGGGTACCAACAAGGCGGTCGCCATCGTCGGCACCACCGGCGCGGCGATCACCTACGCCCGCAAGGCGCCCGTCGACGTACGGACCGCCGTACGCATCGGCCTGGCCGCCCTCGCCGGCTCCTCGGGCGGGGCCTTCCTCGCCGCCGGGATGAGCACCGAGGTCCTCAAGCCGGTGATCATGGTGGTGCTGCTCGCCGTCGCCGCCTTCGTCATCCTCCGTCCCAGCTTCGGCACCGCGCCGAAACCCGGCCCGGTCTCGCGGCGCCGCGTCCTCGCCGCGATCGGGTTCGGCGGCCTGGGCATCGGCTTCTACGACGGTCTCATCGGCCCCGGCACCGGTACGTTCCTCGTCCTGGCGCTCACCGCCCTGCTCCACCTCGACCTCGTCACCGCGTCCGCCACCGCGAAGATCGTCAACTGCTGCACCAACGCCGGCGCGCTGGCGATGTTCGCCTGGCAGGGCGCGGTGCTGTGGCAGCTGGCGGGCCTGATGGCCGTGTTCAACCTGGCGGGCGGCACCCTCGGCGCCCACACGGCCCTGAAGAAGGGCAGCGGCTTCGTCCGCATCGTCCTGCTGGTGGTCGTCTTCGCCCTGGTGGCGAGCATGGCGTACGAGCAGTGGCTGGCCTGAGACGGCGACCACCGACCAGCAGCCGGCCGGGTATCCACGAACTCGCATGCACGGCCGTGTATGCGAAGTCGGCGGTTGGGCCTGGAGCGGGTTCTACGATGGGCCGGCCGGTGACCGAGACACTGCCCCCGTGGGCATTGACCTCTTCGACGTTGAACGGCTCCTGCTGACCGAAGCTGCGGAGCCGCCGCTGCCGCACAGGCGTGAGACTCGGTGCCGGCCGGCCATGTAGGGGGCAGCCGATCGAAGGCTCAGCGGCTGCCCGTCAGGTGGGCGTAGACGACGACGTTGCCCCGGTAGCCGGTGGTGCGTGAGTAGTCTCCGCCGCAGGTGATGATCCGCAGTTCCGGGCGGTTCGCCGCGCTGTACACCTTCTCGTCGGGGAAGTCCCGGGCGTCGTACACCTCGACGGCGTGCACGGTGAACACGGCGGTGGTGCCGTCGCGCCGGTCCACCTCGACGGTGCCGCCTTTGCGCAGGGCGCCCAGGGAGTAGAAGACGGCGGGGCCGTCGGCGTTGTCGACGTGGCCCGCGACGACCGCGGTGCCCGTCTCGCCGGGAGTGGTGCCGGCCTCGTACCAGCCGGCCAGGTTCGTCCGCTCGGGCGGCGGTACGTCGAGGCTGCCGGTGCCGGTCAGTCCGAGGCCCGTCAGGGGCGCGTCCACGCCGATCGAGGGGATGCGGATCCGGTCGGGCGGGGAGGGCGGCAGTGGGGAGGCCTGCTCCAAGGGGTGTCCGGAGCTGCGTTCGGAGCCGTGTCCGGCGCCGTCTTCGGCGGGCACGGAGTGCGCCTGGGCGGCGGACGGCTGGGGCGGGGCGTTCGTCGCGGCCCCGTCGCCCAGCAGCCACAGCCCGCAGCACAGGGCGAGCACGCTCACCGACCCTATGACCGTGTCGCCCGGGCTCCCGACCCGGCTGGACCTGCAACGTATGCGGCGCATCGCTCACTGACCTCCCCGGAGTCGGCCCCGTGCCCCCTCCGGGCCGCGAGGGGCGTCGGAACCGGAGGGAGAGGGACATGCGGTACGGCGGACGGGCGGTGGAGGACGCCCGTCAGATCCCGTCGCCTCTCGCCCGGCGATGCAGGAGCCAGGTACCGCCCGCGGCGGCGACGGCGAGAGCCGTCACGCCGGCCGCGGTCTGTATGGGATCGGGGCCCAGAGCGCCACCGACCCCCGTCTTCACACTGCCCTGGGGATACACCGGCTGCGCCGCGGGCGTCAGCCTGACCACCAGGTCGCCGGTCACCCGCTGCCCGCCCGCGTCGCACGTCGCGACGATCTCGTACGTGCCCGGCTGCGCGCCCGGCGGCACCCGGAACCGTCCGGTGGAGTCCGGCTGGTCCGAGCCCGGCGCCAGCGTGAAACGGCCGGCGCCCACGGCGGTGGCGTCGCCCGCGACCGTGTCGTTGTCGCCGCACGCCGCGGTGTTCACCGTCACCTGCGCGCCGGCCACGACCATGGCCGGGTGCAACTCCAGGCTTCCGGCCGGCCTCCCGGCCGTCGCGTCGTAGGGGGGCCCTGCGGGTGCGACGGACTCCTCGGCGTACGCGGCGGGTGCGGCGGGCGCCAGGAGCAGTCCCGCGGCGGCCACGGCGAGCGCGGGACCGGTCAGGCCGGTCAGCCGCCGGACGGTACCTCGCATCGATGCTCCCTCGGGCTCACGAAGGGGCCACGCCCGCGGCACCCCCATGTGCCGCCGTCAGTCGCGTCCCATTGGTCCGAGGTAAAGGCCGACGGGCGCGGCCCGCTCCCTGAGGGGGCGTCAAAAACGAGGTGAACGGGTGTCGGCCGGCCCTGGCGGGATCCCCGCCCAAGCCCGTTTCGGCAGGTCACGGCCGTGCCGAGGGCCCGGCCGGGGGAAAGAACCCGATGGGCGAGCCGCACGGCGGTGAACGGGTGAGGCGAGAGCGACAGCCCGATCGGGACGGGGGCTCAGGACCGGACCGTCTCCACCCGTACCGCGCACACCTTGAACTCCGGCATCCGCGAGGTCGGGTCCAGGGCGGGGTTGGTGAGAGTGTTCGCGCGGCCCTCACCCGCCCAGTGGAACGGCATGAACACGGTGTCGGGGCGGATCGCGGTGGTGATCCGGGCCGGCGCCACCGCCCGGCCCCGACGGGACACCACGGCCAGCGGATCGCCCTCGGCCGCCCCGAGCCGCTCCGCGAGCCGCGGATGCAGTTGCACGAACGGGCCGGGCGCGGCCGCGTTCAGTTCGTCGACGCGCCGGGTCTGCGCACCGGACTGGTACTGCGCCACGACCCGGCCGGTGGTCAGCAGGACGGGGTACTCGTCGTCGGGCTCCTCGGCGTTCGCGCGGTGCGCGACGGGCACGAACCGGGCCCGCCCGTCCTCGGTGGCGAACCGGTCGAGGAACAGCCGGGGGGTACCGGGGTGTACGGCACTGGCTGCTGCTATTACTGCCGGTGCCGGTGCCGGTGCTGCCGGGGCCGCTGCCACCGGCGTGGGTTCGGGGCCGTGCTCGGGCGCCGGGCACGGCCAGAACACGCCGTTCTCCTCCGCGAGCCGCCGATAGCTGATCCCGGAGTAGTCCGCCGGCCCGCCCGCGCTCGCGCGGCGCAGCTCCTCGAAGACCTCCTCGGGATCGGTCGGGAACCTCTTCTCCGGACTCGGCCCGCCGCCGAGGCGGGCGGCCAGCCCGTGCAGCACCTCGAGGTCGCTGCGCACGCCGTCCGGCGCGGGCAGCGCGCGCCGCCGCAGCAGCACCCTGCCCTCCAGGCTGGTCGTCGTGCCCGTCTCCTCCGCCCACTGCGTCACCGGCAGGACGACATCGGCGAGCGCGGCCGTCTCCGACAGCACGACATCGCACACCGCCAGGAAGTCCAGCGACCGGATGCGCTCCTCGACGTGCGCCGCGCGGGGGGCCGACACCACCGGGTTGGAGCCCATCAGCAGCAGCGAGCGGATGTCCGTACCCAGCGCGTCCAGCAGCTCGTACGCGCTGCGCCCCGGGCCCGGCAGGGAATCGGGGTCCACACCCCAGACCCCCGCCACGTGCCGGCGGGCCGCCGGGTCGGTCAGCTTGCGGTAGCCGGGCAACTGGTCGGCCTTCTGGCCGTGTTCACGCCCACCCTGTCCGTTGCCCTGCCCGGTCAGGCAGCCGTACCCGGACAGCGGGCGGCCCGCGCGGCCGGTCGCCAGACACAGGCTGATCCAGGCGCTCACGGTGTCCGTGCCCTTGGCCTGCTGCTCGGGTCCGCGAGCGGTGAGCACCATGGCCGCCTCCGGCTCGCAGAACAGCCGTACGGCCTCCCGCAGCAGGGGCACGGGCACGCCGGTGAGCCGCTCCACGTACTCCGGCCAGTGCGCCATCGCCGCGGCCCGGGTCTCCTCCCAGCCGACGGTGCGTTCCCGGATGTACGCCTCGTCGGTACGGCCCTCGGCGACGACCAGGTGCAGCAGGCCCAGCGCCAGCGCGAGGTCGGTGCCGGGGCGGGGCGCCAGATGCAGGTCGGCCTGCTCGGCGGTCTTCGTGCGGCGGGGGTCGACGACGATCAGCGTGCCGCCGTTCTCCCTCAGCTCGGCGAAGTAGCGCAGCGCCGGCGGCATGGTCTCCGCCGGGTTCGAACCGACGAGGATCACGCAGCCGGTCCTCGGGATGTCCTCCAGGGGAAACGGCAGCCCCCGGTCCAGCCCGAACGCCCTGATGCCCGCGGCCGCGGCGGACGACATGCAGAAGCGGCCGTTGTAGTCGATCTGGGAGGTGCCCAGCACCACCCGCGCGAACTTGCCCAGCGCGTACGCCTTCTCGTTCGTCAGCCCGCCGCCGCCGAACACCCCGACCGCGTCCGCCCCGTACCCGGTGCGCGTACGGCCCAGCCCTTCGGCGATCCGGTCCAGCGCCTCGTCCCAGCCGGCGGGCACCAGCGCGCCCGTCTCCGGGGACCGCACCAGCGGCGAGGTCAGCCGGACGCCGGGGCCGAGTACCGCCGGTGCCGTACGCCCCTTGCCGCACAGCGCGCCCCGGTTCACCGGGAAGTCCGCGCGCTCACTCACCCGGACGGTCCCGCCCGGCGCGGGCGTCAGATTCATCCCGCACTGCAGGGCGCAGTACGGGCAGTGCGTGGGCGTCACGGTGCTCTGCATGCCGCCCAGCGTGCGCCGCACGTGTTACACACCGCACCGGCCCCGGTTACACCCCCGGTACGGCCACCTCCCCGGGGGCGGGGGAGCGTGGTGAGGCCGGCCGATGACGTCGCGGCCGGTGGCCGGGAGCCAGCGGTTGTGCCCTCGCTGTCTCCTCAGTAGTCCAGGTCCAGGTAGTCGATGTCGTTGAGGGCCACGTCCGACAGGCCCGGGGCGCGGCCGCCGCCGTCCTGGAAGTAGACGTCCTTGAATCCTTCGGCGATGATCCCGCGCATCTCCTGGTCGCCGGCTCCCGTGGCGCGGGCGTCGAACAGGCGCTGCGCGTACGCCGGGGGGAGGTGCACGGTGAGGCGCCGGAAACGTCCGTCGTCGGTCGTGCCGATGGGCGCGGTGTATCCGAAGCGGGCCCGGGTCTCCACCGTGATCCCGCCCGTGGCGGCGGCCTGCTTCTGCCGGCGTTTGCGCACCTGCGGCTGCCAGCGGGCCCGCACCGCGTCGTCGATCTTCTCGGCGACGTCGGCGCGGGCGTGTTTGCGTGCGCCGCGCCGGTAGCGGTTCACGGAGTCGGCGGTGACACCGATCTCCTGCGCGACGGCCTTCGCGCTGCCCAACTGCTTGAGCAGGTAACGGATCTGGCTCCTGAGCGTCTTGGGCGGCTGGCGGGTGAAGCTTTCCCGGTCGGCCCGCTCGATGGCGTCCTCGATCTCCCCCACCGGTCACTCCCCTTCGTCGAGGACGGCGTCGCCGCCCTTGATGTGGCGGGCGGGGTTGAGGCCCTGTTCCATCAGGCCGACCGCCCACAGCATCGACTGGACGCCCTCCGACTTGGCCAGGCCGGGCGAGGGCCCGAGGCGGAAGCCGCCCGGCTGCGGCTTGCCGGACGCCGCGTAGGGCAGGAAGTCGAGCGGGCTGTCACCCGGCGAGGGGTAGACGACGCAGTCGGACAGCACGGCGAGCGGGTACAGGCCCGTCATCGCCGCCATGTTGCGCAGCTTGCGGTGCATGTTGACCCGCGCCTTGGAGATGACGGCGGCGCGGATGTCCGGGCGCCAGGTCGGCCGCTGGAGGGCCGGCCACCGCTCGCCCTCCTTGTAATGGCGGCCCTGCGGGCGTTCGCGCAGCTTGCCCACGCCGCCCTTGACCGTGGCCTTGATGGCGGCGAGGACGGCCGTCAGGGCCGGGTCGACGTCCTTGTGCCGCTCCATCGCCGTGAGGAACGCGCGGTCGTCCAGGTCCTTGGTGACGCCGAGGTCGGCGAGGGTGTCGACGTACGCCGTCCTGAGCCGGTCGTGCCACGGGTCCAGGTACGCGCCGGTCTCCCGGCGCAGGTATGCCTCGATCGGATGTACGTCGTGACCGAGTTCCTGGGCGTAGGCGACGGTGTGCGTCTGGTACCAGGCCGGGCCGGCCGGGCGCTCGCCGGTCGGCGTGAAAGGCGACGGCAGGCGCGGGTCCGGCTCGATGCGGCTCAGGTCGACCAGCCAGGAGCCGGGGATCTTCGGGTTGAACGTCGGGGCGTGGAAGTGGTCCGGGGCGGACAGGCCGACGACCAGGCGGGCCGCGGCGGCGAGGAACGCGGTGTTCAGGTCCAGGCCGACCGCGTACGGCAGCGTGCACTCCTCATCGGTGAGCGTGTCCACCGACCGCACCCACTGGTACGCCTCTTCGTCCAGGAACCCGCCGGTCCAGCCGCTGTTCACGACCACGGGGTGCTCGGGGGTGGCCTCCGGCGGTGCCGGATCCATCGGCTCCGTGCCCAGCGAACCGGGGTGCGGGCCGGGTACCCAGTTCCCGGTCCCCGCATCCTGCACGGCCTTCGTGGGCGGGCGCAGCGCCGTCATCAGCTCCAGGCCCGAGACGGCCATGGAGCCGCGCGGGGTGATGACCCGCTGGGCGTAGACGCCGAGGACGCGGGCGACGTCGGCCGGCTCCATGTCCGCGACGCCGGGCCAGGACCGTTCGTCGAGGGCGTCCCAGGACAGGATCGCGAGCTGCACGCACTGCCGCTGGTTCCCCTGTGCCTTGCGGTAGATCCGCGCCCAGGGGCCGAACCCGCGCTGCGTGAGCCGCCACTTGGCCTTCGTCACCTGCTTGACCACCGGGTGGTCCTCCGGCAGGCGCAGGGAGCGGCGCTGCTCGTGGCCCTCCAGGCGCTCCGGCAGCCCGAGCTTCACGGCGGCGGAGGCGGTGAGCACGATCAGCGGGTCGGAGTCCTTGCCGTAGCGGTTCAGCTTCGGAGCCCCGAGGCCGGACTCACGCAGCGTCCACTCCACCAGCTCCGGCACCGTGGTCGCCGGGCAGTCGAGCACGATGCCGTCCGTGCCGTACGCGGAGCCATCGCCGTCCAGCACCGCGAGCGGACCGTGCGGGAAGCGGGGGTCGACGGAGGCGGGCTTCGCGGTCTTCCTCGCCGCCGGACCACCCGACGACGTCACCGGACGCGCGACCGGACGCGCGGGGCGCTCGAGGGCGGCCCGGGCGGTGGGCGCCTCCACCGGTGCGACGGTCCCCGGCCCGGGCGCGGCCGGGCCGGCGACCGTGGCCGGCACCTCCGGCTGCGGCGCGACGGCCGGGGCGGGCCCGGCGGTGGAGGAACCGGATGCGCCGGGCGCGGGATACTTCGCCGCCCAGCCCTTCAGAAGTCGCTGGTACGCCTCCAGGCGCGGCGGCTTGGGCTCGGAGCGGCCGTTCTCCCAGTTCTTGATGGACTGCGTCGACGTTTTCAACGCGGCCGCGAGGCGGGCCTGGGTGATGCCGGCGGCCTCGCGCAGTCGGGCACGCTCCGCAGGGGACGGGAGCTGTGGCTCCTCCTCCAACAGTGCGTCGACCGACGCGAACAGCTCTTCCTCGGTGGCCATGGCGATCTCCCTCCGCGCCTCGACCCTAGCGGACTTTGCCCCCTCATTTAACCTGTTCATGTAACCCGTCCGGGTATCCGGACGGGCGGCGGGCACAGGCCTGGAGCAGCTGCCGGAGCCAGTGGCCGAGCAAGCCGGTGACGGCTCGGCCGCCCGGCCGTCCGGTGGTGCGGCCGTCCGGTGGTGCGGCCGCCCGGCCGTCCGGTGGTGCGGCCGTCCGGTGGTGCGGCGGGGTGCGTCAGTGACGGGTGAGTCCTCGCAGCCGGTCTGCGGGCCGTCGTCGGGCGGGCCGGCCGAGCGGCAGGCCTCCGCCTTCAGGCTGCCGAGGGGGAGTCGGTGAGCTCGCTCGGCCCGGCGGCCTGCTCGGCCGGGAGAGCGATCGTGATCCGTGTCGGGTCCGCCGTGGCGCGAGCATGCCGCGACCCGCACGACACGGTCACCGTGCGGCCGCCGTGGCGTGGATGCCGTCGAGCGCCCGCCGCACCCCCGGCTCCCTCGGGCCGAGGAAGTGGGGGTCCGGGCGGAAGACCGCGTCCAGGGCCGCCTTGCCCGCGGCGAGGATCTCCCGGGTGCCGCCGTAGTACCAGGTCAGGTCGTGCCGGTCGTCCACGCCGACGCCGTACGAGGAAACGCCGGCCGCCTGGCACAGGGTGACCGCGCGCCGGATGTGGAAGCCCTGGCTGATCAGTACGGCCCGGTCCACACCGAAGATCTTCTTCGCGCGGACGCACGAGTCCCAGGTGTCGAAGCCCGCGTAGTCGCTGACGATCCGCGCGTCGGGCACGCCGTGCCGGGCCAGATAGGCGCGCATCGCGTCCGGCTCGTCGTAGTCCGCACGACTGTTGTCGCCGGTGACCAGGACCACCTCGATCCTGCCCGCCCGGTACAGCTCGGCCGCCGCGTCCAGCCGGTGCGCGAGATACGGCGACGGCTCCCCGTCCCACAGGCCCGCGCCGAAGACCACGGCGACCTCGGTGCGGGGCACGTCGGCGGTGGTGTGCAGCCGGCCGTCCGCCGCCAGGTGCATCCACGTCGCCGGCAGCAGCGCCAGGACGCACGCCGCCATCCCCGCCTGCACCAGCCGCCGCCGGCCGGCCCGGGTACGCGGCAGGCGTGCCCGGCGGAGCCATCGGGCCCCGCCCGCCCTCGCGCGGCGCAACAGGTGAAGCATGGGACGAGCACCCCCCGGTCGGTCTTCGACGTCGAAGACGCCTCCGCGCGTCCTCCGGTTCAGCCGCGCCCTGTGATCAGCGGCACGGCACGGTACGCGGCGGGGGCGAAGCCGCGGCTCGAACGAGCTCACACCGCGCGGGGGCGTTCCGTGAACCGCCGGAAAACACCCGTCACGCCCGCGCAACGGGGAGGCAACGTCCCCCGGCGACGATCGGGGGCATGACGGCGCACCTCACGACCTCGATCAGCAGTCGGCCGCCCGGTCACGGAGCGCTCAGCGGGAGCGGCCGGCGCCGCCCGAGTGTCACCGCGTGGCCGTAGTGTCGAGGCATGGCAGGCACCAGCACTTCCGCCCCCACCGGCCCCGCGCCCCAACCCTCGGCACAGTCGCCGACGCAGGCACACCCGCAGCAGTACCCCACTTCGCCCCCCGGCTACGACCCGGCGTCGGCCGCCCGCTGGGACGCCGAGCCGGACAAGCGTCCCGGGCGTACCGCCTTCCAGCGCGACCGCGCGCGCGTGCTGCATTCCTCGGCCCTGCGCCGCCTGGCCGGCAAGACGCAGGTCGTCACCCCCGGCGAGGCCGACGCAATCTGGGACGCCAGCCCCCGCACCCGCCTCACCCACTCCCTCGAATGCGCGCAGGTGGGCCGGGAGCTCGGTGCCGCCCTCGGCTGCGACCCGGACCTGGTGGAGGCCGCCTGCCTCTCCCACGACCTGGGCCACCCGCCCTTCGGCCACAACGGCGAACAGGCGCTGAACGAGTTCGCCGAGGACTGCGGCGGCTTCGAGGGCAACGCCCAGTCGCTGCGCCTGCTCACCCGCATCGAACCCAAGCGGTTCCTCACCGACCCGGAGACCGGCGACGCCGTCAGCGTCGGCCTCAACCTCACCCGCGCCACCCTCGACGCCGCCACGAAGTACCCCTGGCCCCGGGGCGCCCACCCCACCGACCCGGTCTCCCCGAAGTTCGGCGTCTACGAGGACGACCGCCCCGTCTTCGACTGGGTTCGCGAGGGTGCCCCCGAGGGCCGTATCTGCTTCGAGGCGCAGGTCATGGACTGGGCGGACGACGTCGCCTACTCGGTGCACGACGTGGAGGACGGCCTGCACGCCGGCCACATCGACCCCAACGTCCTGCACGCCGAGCCCGAACGGCAGGAGGTCTTCGCCGTCGCCGCCGGCCGTTACGTCGGCGCGGACACCGACCCGGCGGAGCTCGCCGAGGCGCTCGACCGCCTCCTCGCCCAGGAGTGGTGGCCGCACGGCTACGACGGCACGGCCCTCGCCCAGGCCCGCCTGAAGGACGCCACCAGCCAGCTCATCGGCCGCTTCTGCCTGGCCGCCGAGGGCGCCACCCGGCAGAAATCCGGCAGTGGCCGTCTCACCCGCTACGGGGCCGAACTCGTCGTCCCCCGGGAGACCCGGATGGAGTGCGCCGTCCTCAAGGCGGTCGCCGACCGGTACGTCATGCAGCGCGCCGAGCAGGAGCGGCTCCGCGCCGACCAGCGGATCGTCGTCCTCGAACTGGCCGAGGCGCTCACCGCCCGCGCCCCCGACGGCCTGGACCCGCAGTTCCGCTCCCTGTTCGCGCAGGCCCCGGACGACCGCGCCCGCAAGCGGGTGGTCGTCGACCGGATCGCGTCCCTCACCGACGTCTCGGCCCGCTCGCTTCACGCCCGTCTCACGGGGCAGGCATGAAGGAGAGGGAGCGCGGAGGGGACGGGTGGGACACCGGAGACGTGTGCTCGCTCGAAGGTGACCCTCCGTGGCCTGATCGGGCCACCCCTTCTTCCCGCATCACCCTGTGTGCGGGACGCTCGCAAGTGGCGGCACCCACAAGAGGAGGCATCACGTGGTCGACGCGAATCATACATTCGTCATCGTCGGAGGCGGCCTGGCGGGCGCGAAAGCGGCCGAGACGCTGCGAACGGAGGGATTCACCGGCCGGGTCCTGCTGATCTGCGACGAACGGGACCGCCCGTACGAACGGCCGCCGCTGTCCAAGGGCTTCCTGCTCGGCAAGGCGGAACGCGACAGCGTTTTCGTGCACGAGCCCGCCTGGTACGCGCGCCACGACATCGAGCTGCACCTCGGCCAGACCGTCGACGCCGTCGACCGCGCCGCGAAGACCGTCCGCTTCGGTGAGGACGGAACCACCGTCCGCTACGACAAACTGCTGCTGGCGAACGGCGCCGAGCCCCGCCGCCTGGACATCCCGGGCACGGACCTCGTCGGCGTCCACCACCTGCGCCGCCTCGCGCACGCCGAACGCCTCAGGGGCGTCCTGACCTCCCTCGGCCGGGACAACGGCCACCTGGTGATCGCCGGCGCCGGCTGGATCGGCCTGGAGGTCGCCGCGGCGGCCCGCGGGTACGGCGCGGAGGTCACCGTCGTGCACCGCGGGCGGACCCCGCTGCACTCGGTCCTCGGCCCCGAGCTCGGCCAGCTCTTCGCCGACCTGCACAGCGAGCACGGCGTCCGCTTCCACTTCGGCGCCACCCTCACCGGGATCACCGGGCAGGACGGCGTCGTCCTCGCCGCCCGCACCGACGACGGCGAGGAGCACCCGGCGCACGCGGTCCTCGCGGCGATCGGCGCCGTCCCGCGCACCGGCCTCGCCCAGGCGGCGGGCCTGGACCTCGCCGACCCCGTGGACGGCGGCGGCATCCGGGTCGACGAGCGGCTGCGCACCTCCGACCCGGACATCCACGCCGCCGGTGACGTCGCCTCCTTCCCGCACGCCCTCTTCGGCACCCGGCTGCGCGTCGAGCACTGGGCCAACGCCCTCAACGGCGGCCCGGCCGCGGCCCGCGCGATGCTCGGCCAGGAGGTCGTCTACGACCGGGTCCCGTACTTCTTCAGCGACCAGTACGACCTGGGCATGGAGTACTCCGGCTGGGCGCCGGCCGGCTCCTACGACCAGGTCGTGGTCCGGGGCGACGCGGGCAAGCGGGAGTTCATCGCCTTCTGGATGAAGGAGGGCAGGGTGCTGGCCGGGATGAACGTCAATGTGTGGGACGTCACCGACCCGATCCAGCGGCTGATCACCTCCCGGGCCCCGGTGGACACGGACTCCCTGGCGGACCCGCGCGTGCCGCTGGAGAGCCTCGTCCCCTGACGGCCCGCCGCCACCACGCGTCCTGACACCCGGCCTCCACCTGGCACCCCCGGGGCGGACGCCTGGCACCCCGGGGCGGACGCCTCGGATCCGGCTGCCGGCGGACCGCCGTAGACTTCAGGCGTGGCTGGACGGATCAACGACGAGGACGTGAAGGCGGTACGGGACGCGGTCCCGATCGACGCCGTGGTGTCCGAGTACCTCCAACTGCGCAACGCGGGCGGCGGCAACCTCAAGGGCCTGTGTCCGTTCCACGACGAGAAGTCGCCGTCCTTCCAGGTGAGTCCGAGCAAGGGGTTCTTCCACTGCTTCGGCTGCCAGGAGGGCGGCGACACCCTCACGTTCGTGATGAAGATCGACCACCTCTCCTTCTCCGAGGCGGTCGAGCGTCTGGCCGCCCAGGCCGGCATCACCCTGCGCTACGAGGAGGGCGGATACAACCCCGCCCACCAGCGCGGCGAGCGCATCCGCCTGGTCGAGGCCCACCGGATCGCCGCCGACTGGTACATGGAGCAGCTTGCGAACTCCGCCGAGGCGGACACCGGCCGCGCCTTCCTCGCGGAGCGCGGCTTCGACCAGGCCGCAGCCCAGCACTTCTCCGTCGGCTACAGCCCCCAGGGCTGGGACCACCTCACCCGCTTCCTGCGCGGCAAGGGCTTCACCGACAAGGAACTGGTCCTCTCCGGCCTCTCCCAGGAGGGCCGCCGCGGCCCCATCGACCGCTTCCGCGGCCGTCTGATGTGGCCCATCCGCGACATCGGCGGCGAGGTCGTCGGCTTCGGCGCCCGCAAGCTGTACGAGTCGGACAACGGACCGAAGTACCTCAACACCCCCGAGACGGCGATCTACAAGAAGTCCCACGTCCTCTACGGCATCGACCTGGCGAAGAAGGACATCGCGAAGTCGTCCCGCGCGGTCGTCGTCGAGGGCTACACCGACGTCATGGCCTGCCACCTCGCCGGCGTCACCACCGCCATCGCCACCTGCGGCACCGCCTTCGGCGGCGACCACATCAAGATCCTGCGCCGGCTGCTGATGGACAACGGCTCGGCCCGTGTGATCTTCACCTTCGACGGGGACGCGGCCGGCCAGAAGGCTGCCCTGCGCGCCTTCGAGGACGACCAGAAGTTCGCCGCCGAGACCTACATCGCCATCGCGCCCGACGGCATGGACCCCTGCGACCTGCGCCTCGCCAAGGGCGACGACGCGGTCGCCGATCTCACCGAGCCCCGCACCCCGCTCTTCGAGTTCGCGCTCCGCCACATCGTGAGCCGCTACGACCTGGACACCCCGGCCGGCCGTGCCGCCGCCCTCGACGAGGCCGCCCCCGTCGTCGCCCGCATCAAGAACAGCGGCGCCCAGCACGAGGTCGCCGTCCAGCTCGCCGGCATGCTCGGCATCCTCGACACCCAGTTCGTGGTCAAGCGGGTGGCACAGCTCGCCCGCTGGGCCCGCGACCGCGGCGGCAAGGGCCCCGCCCCCGACCGGCAGCAGCACGGCCAAGGCGGCGGCGGTGGCCCGCAGCAGTACGGCTCAGCCCCCGCCCAGGCCTCCTCGCGCGGCCCCGCCCTCAACCTGCGCAACCCCGTCTTCGCCACCGAACGCGAACTGCTCAAGCTTGCCCTCCAGCGCCCCGAGCTGGTCTCCCCGGCCTTCGACGCGTACGGCCTCGACGAGTTCACCGCCCCGGTGTACGTGGCGGTGCGCCAGGCCATCCTGGACGTGGGCGGCGCCGAATCCGGCGTCCCCGACTCCCAGGACTATCTGATCCGCGTCCGCGAGGCCGCTCCCGACGACACCGTCCGCGCCATGGTCACCGAGCTCGCCGTCGAGGCGATCATGCTGCACCGGGGCGTCAAGGAGGTCGACGAGAACTACGCGGGCGCCCAGCTGGTCACCGTCCGCCGCCGTGCGGTCGAGCGCCGCATCCGCGAGATCACCGGGCGGCTGACCCGCGTCGCCTCCCAGGGCGACCCGGCCGAACTGGCCTCCGTGCAGAACGAGCTGTGGGTCCTCCAGCAGTACGACCAGGCCCTGCGCGGACACGGCGCGGCGGCCCTGTAGGCAGGCCGTGACCGCCGGGTCACCGCGCGGAAGCAAAAAGTCGTCGCACGCCCCTCGTGGGGACGATGTGTCGTACCCCACACTGGGTGCGGTGCCTGAGTCCTCGGAGCGCGGCCGCTCCGTCCCCGACGGGTCCCGGACCCCGCGGCCACGCTCATCGCGTACGGGACGGACAGCGGCGAGGCCACCGGCTCCGCCCCCGAAGTACCGCTGCCGCCCCCCTCGGCAGCGATCATCCTGGAGGTCGCCCCGGTGCACACCCAGACCCAGACCCTCGCCCAGTCCGCCGCGCGTACGGCCGGTGCGCGGCCCGACGCGGACGTCCTGGTGGTGGTGCCCACGCAGAGCCGGGCCGCGCACCCTCCTCGGACGGAGCCCGGACCCCCGTCCGCGGCACTCGATCCGGGGAGTCCCCTGGGCCCCGCGGACCCCGCGGACCCCGTGGACCCCGTGGACGCGGCCCCGCCGCCGGTGCGCACCGAGTCCGGCAGCCCCTCCTCGGACCTGTTCCGGCAGTACCTGCGGGAGATCGGCCGCATCCCCCTGCTCACCGCCGCCGAGGAGGTCGAACTCGCCTGCCGTGTCGAGGCCGGCCTGTTCGCCGAGGAGAAGCTGCGGCTGGCCCGTGACCTGGACAGCAGGCTCGCTCTGGACCTGGACCGGCTCGTCGTCATGGGCCGGATGGCCAAGCGGCGGCTGATCGAGGCCAACCTGCGGCTCGTCGTCTCCGTCGCCAAACGGTACGTGGGCCGCGGGCTGACCATGCTGGACCTGGTGCAGGAGGGCAACCTCGGCCTGATCCGGGCCGTGGAGAAGTTCGACTACGCGCGCGGCTACAAGTTCTCCACCTATGCCACCTGGTGGATCCGCCAGGCCATGTCCCGCGCGCTGGCCGACCAGGCCCGTACCATCCGCGTCCCCGTGCATGTCGTCGAACTCATCAACCGTGTCGTCCGCGTCCAGCGCCGCATGCTCCAGGAACGCGGCTGTGAACCGACCACGGACGAGGTCGCCGCCCATCTCGACCTGACTCCCGAGCGGGTCGGCGAGGTGCTGCGGCTCGCCCAGGAGCCCGTCTCCCTGCACGCCCCGGTGGGCGAGGAGGACGACGTCGCCCTCGGCGACCTCATCGAGGACGGCGACGCCGCGAGCCCCGTCGAGTCGGCCGCGTTCCTGCTGCTGAGGGAGCACCTGGAGGCGGTCCTGTCGACGCTGGGGGAGCGGGAGCGCAAGGTCGTCCAGCTCCGCTACGGCCTGGTCGACGGCCGCCCCCGCACCCTGGAGGAGATAGGCCGTATCTTCGGCGTCACCCGCGAGCGCATACGCCAGATCGAGTCCAAGACCCTCGGCAAACTCCGCGACCACGCCTTCGCCGACCAGTTGCGGGGCTACCTGGACTGAACGGGAAGGGGCCGCCCGCGAAAACCCGCGGGCGGCCCCACCCGGACAGGCCCTAGTCGACCTCCACCGCCGCCTGCGCGAACTGCGCCCGGTACAGGCGGGCGTAGGCTCCGCCCGCCGCCAGCAGCTTCTCGTGGGAACCCTGCTCGACGATCGAGCCGTTCTCCATGACGAGGATCGTGTCCGCGTCCCGGATCGTGGAGAGCCGGTGCGCGATGACGAACGACGTACGCCCGTGCGCCAGTTCGGCCATCCCCTTCTGGATCAGCACCTCGGTACGGGTGTCCACGGAACTCGTCGCCTCGTCCAGCACCAGGATCACCGGGTCGGACAGGAACGCCCGCGCGATGGTGATGAGCTGCTTCTCACCGGCGCTCACCCCGCTGCCCTCGTCGTCGATCACCGTGTCGTACCCGTCCGGCAGGGTGCGGACGAACCGGTCGGCGTGGGCCGCCCGCGCCGCCTCCTCGATCTCCTCCCGGGTGACCTTCCGCGAGGCGCCGTACGCGATGTTCTCCGCGATGGTGCCGCCGAACAGCCAGGTGTCCTGGAGCACCATGCCGATTCCGGCCCGCAGTTCGTCCCGGGACATGCGCGCTATGTCGACGCCGTCGAGCGTGATGCGCCCGCCGGACACCTCGTAGAACCGCATCAGCAGGTTCACCAGCGTCGTCTTGCCGGCACCGGTCGGGCCGACGATCGCGACCGTGTGCCCCGGCTCCACCGTGAGCGACAGGTCCTCGATCAGCGGCTTCTCCGGGGCGTACCGGAACGACACCCGCTCCAGCGCCACCCGCCCGCGCAGCTCGGCCGGCTTCTCGGCCGGCGAGACGTCGGCCGACTGCTCGTCGGCGTCGAGCAGCTCGAAGAC
Organism: Streptomyces sp. NPDC005774; assembly: GCF_042871645.1. NCBI lineage: Bacteria > Bacillati > Actinomycetota > Actinomycetes > Kitasatosporales > Streptomycetaceae > Streptomyces > Streptomyces sp. NPDC005774. The sequence continues at coordinate 103,569 of NZ_JBIAIV010000018.1, forward strand.
CCGCTCCGCCGACGCGACACCCGACTGCACCAGGTTCGCCATCGAGGCGACCTGCGTCAGCGGCATCGAGAACTGCCGCGAGTACTGGATGAACGCCTGCACGTCGCCGATGGACAGCGAACCCGACGCGACCCGCAGCCCGCCGATGACCGCCACCAGCACATAGTTGAGGTTCGACACGAAGAGCATCAGCGGCTGCATGACGCCGCTGTTGAACTGCGCCTTGAAACCGGCCTCGTACAGCGCCCCGTTCTCCTCGGCGAACCGCTTCGCCGACTCCTCCTGCCGCCCGAACACCTTCACCAGGGTGTGCCCGGTGTACATCTCCTCTATGTGCGCGTTGAGTTTGCCCGTCGTACGCCACTGCTGCACGAAGTGCGGCTGCGACCGCTTGCCCACGCGGGTGGCGACCACGAACGACAGCGGCACGGTCACCAGCGCGACCAGGGCCAGGATCCAGGAAACGTAGAACATCATCGCCAGCACCCCGATGACGGTCAGCAGTGAGTTGATCAGCTGGCCCATCGTCTGCTGGAGCGTCTGCCCGAGGTTGTCGATGTCGTTGGTCGCCCGGCTCAGCACCTCACCGCGCTGCCGCTTGTCGAAGTACGACAGCGGCAGCCGCGACAGCTTCGTCTGCACGTCCTCGCGCATCCGGTACATGGTGCGGTTCACGGCCCCGTTCACCAGCCGCGTCGCCACCGCCATCAGCAGACCGGCGGCCACGAACACCGCCAGCGCGAACAGCAGGACGTTGCCCACGGCCGTGAAGTCGATGCCCTCGCCCGGCGTGAAGTCGGTGCTGCGGAGCATGTCCGCGACACCGCCCTCGCCGCGCTCCCGCATCGACTCCAGCACCTGCTCCTTGGTGGCCCCGGCCGGCATGTCCCGTCCGACGATGCCCGCGAAGACCAGGTCGGTCGCCCGGCCGAGGATCTTCGGCCCGATCACGCTGAGCCCCACGCTCAGCACCACGCAGGCCAACAGCCCGTAGATGGTCAGGCGTTCCGGCCCGAACCGCGCGACGAGCCGTCTGCCCGACTCCTTGAAATGCAGCGACTGGTGGTCGGGTCCCGTCCCGGCCCCGGCCCGCGCCATGGCCCCGGCCATCAGGCGGCCTCCGCTTCCGTCAGCTGGGAGAGCACGATCTCCCGGTAGGTCTCGTTGTCAGCCATCAGCTCGTGATGCCGGCCGGTGCCGGCGACCCGGCCCTCGTCCAGGACCACGATCCGGTCGGCGTCGCGGATGGTTGCCACCCGCTGGGCGACGATCACCACCGTCGCCTCGGCGGTCTCCTCGGCCAGCGCCCCGCGCAGCGCCGCGTCGGTCGCGTAGTCGAGCGCGGAGAAGGAGTCGTCGAAGAGATAGATCTCGGGGCGCTGCACCAGCGTCCGCGCGATCGCGAGCCGCTGGCGCTGGCCGCCGGACACGTTGGTGCCGCCCTGTGCGATCGGCGCGTCCAGCCCGCCCTCCAGCCGCTCGACGAACTCCCTGGCCTGCGCCACCTCCAGTGCGTGCCACAGCGCGTCGTCCGTGGCGTCCGGATGCCCGTACCGCAGATTCGTCGCCACCGTCCCCGCGAACAGGTACGGCTTCTGCGGCACCATCCCGACCGTCCTCGCGAGCAGCGCCGGATCGAGGTCCGCGACGGGCACGCCGTCCACGAGGACCTCGCCCTCGGTCGCGTCGAACAGCCGGGGGACCAGTCCGAGCAGCGTCGACTTGCCGCTGCCGGTCGAACCGATGACGGCGGTGACCTCGCCCGGACGGGCCACCAGGTCGACCGACTTCAGCACCGGCTCCTCAGCACCCGGGAAGCGGAAGCCGCCGCCCCGGATCTCCAGATGGCCGTGCCGGGGCAGCTCGGTGACGGGCGCGACGGGCGGCACGACGCTGGAGGAGGTGTCCAGCACCTCCTGGACGCGCTCGGCGCACACCTCGGCCCGCGGAACCATCATGAACATGAAGGTGGCCATCATCACGGACATGACGATCTGCATCAGGTAGGCGAGGAACGCGGTCAGGTCGCCGATCTGCATGCCCCCGCTGTCGATCCGGTGCGCGCCGAACCACACCACCGCGATCGACGACAGGTTCACCACCGTCATCACCACGGGGAACATCAGCGCCAGCAGATTGCCGGTGCCCAGCGCCACGTCGGTCAGCTCGGCGTTGGCCTTCCCGAACCGCCGCTGCTCGTACGCGTCCCGGACGAACGCCCGGATCACCCGGTTGCCGGTGATCTGCTCGCGCAGCACCCGGTTCACCGTGTCGAGCCGCTCCTGCATGCTCCGGAACAGCGGACGCAGCCGCCGCACGATCAGTGTCACCGAGATACCCAGCACCGGCACCACCCCGACCAGCACCCCGGACAGCGGCACGTCCAGACCGAGTGCCAGCACGATGCCGCCCAGACACATGATCGGCGCCGACACCATCAGTGTGAACGTCATCAGCGCCAGCATCTGGATCTGCTGGACGTCGTTCGTCGTACGGGTGATGAGCGAGGGGGCGCCGAAGTGGCCGACCTCACGCGCGGAGAACGACTGCACCCGGTCGAAGACGGCCCCCCGCACGTCCCGCCCCAGCGCCGCCGCGGTCCGGGCGCCGTAGTACACGGCGAACACGTTGCACACGACCTGCGCCAGCGAGATGCCGATCATCAGGGCGCCGTAGGACAGAATGTAACCGGTGTCCCCCTTGACGACACCGTCGTCGATGATGCCGGCGTTGAGGGTGGGAAGGTAGAGCGTGGCGCAGGTCTGCAGGAACTGCAGCAGCACCAGAAGGACGATGGGTCTTTTGTACGGCCGGAGATGAGTCCGAAGCAGTCGTATCAGCACACTGAGTCTCTCGGGTGGTCGGCGGGAGCCAATGGTTGCCCCTGGCCCCTATCGTCGGATACTCCACCCGCGTTACCCCAACCGATTTAATCCGCGCCACCGGGCCACCCGCCCTCCCCGACAGCCGTCCGGTCACCTGGTCTCGTGCGAGGAGGCCCCGGCGTTCACGCCGGGGTGGGGCGCCGCCCGCTTGCGGGGGGAGAGTCGCATCCCACGCCCGGCGACGCGGAGCGTCGCCGCACCCGCCCCCGTTGGGGTGTGGAGTGCCATGGCAGCCGCCCGGCGGAGCCGGGAGAGGTGCGAACACGCGTACCCCCGTTCACTGGTGGGGGTGATCGTGGCGGAAGGGGTGTGCGGATGTGCGGGGCTCGTACGTACGGTCAGTTGGCCGGGAGTCGGCTGACCGGAACAGAGATGAGGGGGTGCGGGTGGTGGGAGAGGTGGGGGAGACCGTGGGGCGTGCCCGGTATACGTATCGGTTGCGGGTGTCGGTCACTGCCCGGGTGGGGCTGGAGGGGGAGTGGGGGCGCTGCCGGTGGCTGTGGAACGAGTGCGTGGCCCGCGCGAAAAGGGCTCATGCGGAGGGGGAGGACTGTGGTCCGGCCCGACTGGACCAGATGCTGACGCGGGCGCGTGCGGTAACGCCGTGGCTGGCCGAGGGTGCCTCGGTGCCGCAGCAGCAGACCATCCGTGACTTCGCCGCCTCCCGCAGCAAAGCCCTCAAGGACATCAAGAACCGGCTGCCGCTGAAGCGGCGGGTCGGGATGCCCCGCCACAAGAAGCGGCGCGGGAGTGACCCGTCGCTGAACTATACGCGGCGCGGCTTCCGCCTCAGGGACGGGCGGCTGCACCTGGCGGGCGGGATTGTTCTGACCGTGGTCTGGGCCCGCCCTCTGCCGGCCGAGCCCTCCTCGGTACGGGTCTACCGCGACCGTGTCGGGCACTGGTATGCCTCGTTCGTCGTCCCCGCCCCGGTCGAGCCGCTGCCGCCGACGGGTGCGGTGATCGGTATCGACTGGGGCGTGAAGGAGACGGCCACCGCCACCTCCGACGCCCACGACCTCCCTCACCCCCGCCACGGCTTCCAGGCGCAGCAGAAGCTGTCCCGCTACGACCGGATGATGGCCCGCCGCAAACCGAAGAAGGGGCAGGCGGCGTCGAAGGGCTACCGGGAGGCGAAGCGGTGGCGGGCGAAGACCTACGCCAGGATCGCGCGGCAGCGGCAGGACACCGCCCGCAAGTGGGCCAAGAAGGTCGTGCGCGACCATGACGTGATCGTGGTGGAGGACTTCCGGCCGAAGTTCCTCGCCGCAACGTCGATGGCGCGCAGGGCGGCCGATGCCGCGATCGGCGCCACCAAACGGGCCCTGGTCGAGATGGGCCGCAAGCACGGCCGGGATGTGCGTCTGGTGCATCCCGCACACATCACCATGGACTGCGCGCGGTGCGGAGCGAGAGCCAAGCACGCACTGCCGCTGTCCGAACGCACCTACACCTGCACCGCGTGCGGAGCCGTTTGTCCCAGGGACAAGAACTCCGCCCGCGTGATGCTCCTCCGGGCAGGTCCGGACCCGGCTGGCGTCGAGGGCACAAGACCTCCCGGAGCGCCGCTCCGGGAGGCGGCCTGAGCCAGGAATCCCCTCTCCTTTCAGGGAGGGGAGCAGTCAAATCCGGAACGCCCCCGGGTGGGTCTGCTCGCGCACTGACACGAACTGCTGGCGTATCGCCTGCCCCACCGCCAGGTCGTCGCCCGGCTCCAGCACCTGCGCCGCCGCGCTCTGCCAGACGGGCGGCGTCCGCGGGTCGAGGGTGCCCTGGGACACCCCGAGCGCCCACGCCGCCTGCCGGGCGGCACCGATCGCCGCGTAGTCCGCGGGCTGCGGCACCACCACCTGCGCCCCGAACAGCGAAGGCGCCGCCGCCTGCACGGCGGGCAACTCCGCGGCCTGGCCCAGCAGGAACACCCGCCGGACCTCCACGCCCCGGCCGCGCATCACGTCCAGCGCGTCCGCGAGCCCGCACAGCATGCCCTCGAACGCGGCCCGCGCCAGGTGCTCCGCCTTCATCGACTCCCGCCGCAGCCCCGACAGGGTCCCGGCGGTGTGCGGCAGGTTCGGCGTCCGCTCGCCCTCCAGATAGGGGAGCAGCACCAGCCCGTGCGAACCCGGCGTCGACTTCATCGCCAGGTCGGACAGGCTCTCCAGATCGGGCAGCCCGAGCAGTTCCGCGGTCCCGCGCAGGGCCCGTACCGCGTTCAGCGTGGTGACGACGGGCAGATGCATCCCGGTGGCGTCCGCCAGCGCGGTGACCATGCCGTGCGGGTCGTAGAGCGCCTCGGGGTGGACGGCCATGACCGAGCCGGACGCGCCCAGCGACACCACCGCGTCACCCAGCCCGATCCCGAGCCCGAACGCCGCCGCCATCGTCTCCCCGGTGCCCGCGGAGATCAGCAGCCCCTCCGGCGTGGCACCGGCCGCGTCGGCCGGGCCGATCACCTCCGGCAGCATGGTCCGGTGCCCGAGTGCCAGCTCCACCAGATCGGGCCGGTACCCCCCGGTCGCCGCCGCCCAGTAGCCGGTTCCGGACGCACCGCCCCGGTCGGTGGTCCGGCGCACCGGACGGCCCAGGAGCTGCCACACCAGCCAGTCGTGGGCCTGGAGCAGCACGGCGGTGCGCGCCGCGTTCTCGGGCTCCGTACGGGCCAGCCAGCGCAGCTTCGTCACCGGGTGCGCGGCCTGCGGGACGCTGCCCACTGCCTGCGCCCACGCCTCACGGCCGCCGAGCGCGTCGAGCAGATCGGCCGCCGCCACCTGGGTCCGCTTGTCGGCACCGACCATGGCGGGCCGCACGGTGTTGCCCTGGGAGTCCAGCGGCACCAGCGCGTTCGCCTGCGCGGAGACCCCGATGGCCTGCACGCCCTCGAGCAGTCCACCGCCCGCCGCCTCGCCCAGCGACAGCAGCCAGTTCTGCGGATCGACGTCGGACGGCCGGCCCGTGCCCTGGGGGTGGTCCACCGGGTGCGGCGCATACCCCTGTTTGAGCACGGTCCCGCTGTCGGCGTCACAGACGACGATACGAGTGAAATCGGGCGCACTGTCCAACCCGGCGACTATCCCCATGGCCAAAATTCTGCCGTACCCGGCGACGTCGTGACGCCGGGCCGGTCCGCCGAGGGTTCCCCGCCGGGTGTCACCGGTGTCCCGGTCAGGTGTTGCTCGTGCCCCAGTCGTCCTCGCCGGCGCCCTGCGAGGTGCGCTCGCGCAGGGTGCGGACCCGCTGAGCCACCGAGTCGGGCATCCGGTCGCCCACCTTGTCACTCACCACGTGGTAGGCCCGGCCCGCGATGCCCCGGCCCTGCTGGGCCGCGGTCTCCGCCGTGTTGCGCACGGCGGGGTTCTGCGCGAACTGCCGTGCCGCCTTCCTCAACTGCTCGTAACGCTCGCGCCCGGCCCTCGTGCCCAGCACGTAACCCAGGACGACTCCGGTGACGAACGTGAGCCGGTAACGCATGGCGGCCACCCTTCCCTTGCGTAGGACTGCGTGCAGGTCTGCACGGTTCTCCGGTTGCGGCGACAGCGCCGGAGAGTACCGATTGGCGAAGCACCCCCCTGCTTGCGCTAATGTATGTGTCGCAGAGAGCGCGCGCCCCCTGGCGGATACCCAGGTGAGCGCGTTCGATGCAGACGAGGCATTCCTCCGTAGCTCAATTGGCAGAGCAGCCGGCTGTTAACCGGCAGGTTACTGGTTCGAGTCCAGTCGGGGGAGCTCGGTCCTCCGTAGCTCAATTGGCAGAGCAGCCGGCTGTTAACCGGCAGGTTACTGGTTCGAGTCCAGTCGGGGGAGCATGCTGAACGAGGACCCCCTGTGGGGTCCTTTTTCATGCCCGGTTCGCGTCCTGGCCGACTGCCTGGAGAAACCGGGCGGGTCCGGAGACAGTTCTCGGGGTCACGAGGGGGAGCCGTGCCTAGTCGATCATCGAGGCAGGAGATCGTATGAGCGGCTATGCTGCGGCAGACGGCACGCACACCTGTGCGCGACACGCCGCTTGGGGCGGTAGCTCAGCCGGTTAGAGCAACGGACTCATAATCCGTCGGCCGTGGGTTCGAGTCCCACCCGCCCCACCTATACAGGTCTCTGACCTGCGGAAACGTTCTTTTTTGGCTGTCGGAGCGTCAACTTTGCCTGAACGGACTGAATCCGCTGCTCGTGAGTTTGGGGGCGGCTCGGTCTGCGACAGCTGGTGGCCTTCTGACCTGCACGAATGCGCGTAGGTGCGTAGCCAAGGAGACGTGTTCTGCTGGGCCGCGCTGCGTAGGGCCATGAATTGAGGCCATCCTGAGGCCGCTGGTAACGAGGACAGTGTTATCGATGATCCTGTGCTCCGGTCGGCGCAGGTGGGTCGAGGCGTTCGACGTGGTGGCCGTCTGGGTGTGCGTCGTGGTGATGGCCGGTGGGCGCCAGGAACTGCCCCAAGAAGAAACGGCCCCGAGCGGTCACTCGGTCCTCTCGTGGGGTGCTCCGTGGTTCATGTGGTCAGGACGTCGGGGCGGTCGAAGACGGGTCTCGTCCAGCTGCTCAGGTTACGGACCGCCGGCAGCTGAGTATGTTCCGATGCCCGGTCACTGTCGGTGTGACGGCCGGCGGCTTCGACTAACGCGTCTCAGATGGATCACCTCCGCTCGCGCGGTGAGCACGGCGAGGGTGCCGGTGTCCGGGGAGAAGGCAAGGCGGCCGAAGAAGTCGTGAAGCTGTTGTCTTTCCGGACTTGAGGACGGTATCTCCGCTGGTCAGACGGGTCGGTGATTCCGTGGGAGCCATGGCCTGTCGTGTCGTCGCTCCCCGGGAGGTCGCGGATGCCGTCGGTCGTCGGACTGCTGGAACAGCACGAGCTCGCAGCTCGCCGTCGGGTCGACGAACTGCGCGAGGAGGCCGACCGCATCCAGGCCGAGCTGGCAGACCTCACTGAGAGCCGCACCTGATCTCAAGCACCGCTCGGCTCCCCGGCTCTGCGGCTCCGCAACCATGACGACGCCATGGCAACAGCGCGTACGGGGTGCCGGCCGTGTGGATTCGACGCCCGTTCCCGCAGTCCCGTCTGCGGGAACGGGCATGCCACGTTCAGGCATGCGGCAGGAGCTGTTCCACGCCGGCCTCCATCGCCGCTTCGTCCACCCAGGGCGGGTTCGCGCCGTGGACGGAACAGGTCACGGCGGCCACATGAGCGGCGAAGGAGCAGGAGTCGGTGACGTCCTCGAGGCTCAGTGCGTCGAGTCGCCCGCCAAGGTGTCCGAGGGCGGAGAGGCGGTGGAGCAGGCCCGCAGTGAAGGAGTCCCCGGCGTTGACGGTGTCCACAACGTCCACGGCCGGGGCTGGGACGGTGACGCGGAGGCCGTCTGGGGAGGCAAGGGCGCCGCGCCCGCCGGAGGTGATGACGAGGAGGCGCGCGCCGGCGGCATGCCAGGTGTCGCACGCCTCCTCAGGGCCGACACCGGGCAGGAGCAGCGCGAGGTCGTCCTCGCTGAGGCGAAGGATGTCGGCGAGGGCGCACCAGCGGGGAAGCCGTTCGCGGTAGACGGAGGGCGATACGAGCAGGGGCCGGACGTTGGGGTCGATGGACACGGTGACGTGCTCGCGCGCCCTGGCGAGATTGTCCTCGATGCGGCTGCCGCCGGGCTGCTGTATCAGCGCCAGGGAGCCGGCGTGCAGGCAGGCCGCATCGTCCAGCCGGGCGCCGGCGAGTTCGTCGTCGGTCCACTGCCAGTCGGCGGCGCTGTCGGCATAGAACGTGTAGGTGGCCTGGCCGGAGTCGTCGAGGTCGGCGACGGCGAGGGTGCTGGGCTCGGGGGCGGCGGTCACGCTGCCGGTCAGGTCGACGCCGGAGGCACTGAGGCGGGCATGGAAGAGGGCGCCGAAGACGGCGTGGGAGAACCGCCCGAGGAAACGAGTCCGGGTACCGAGCCGGGCGAGGGCGACGGCGGTGTTGGCGGGGCCGCCACCGGGCAGGGCGCGCAGCGCGAGTTCATCGGAGCTGGACCGGGCGGGGTCGGTGAAGGCGTCGGCGACGCACTCGCCGAGGACGGTGAAGCTGCTGGGGGCCTGGGGTCGGGCCATGGTGGTTGTTTGCCTCTCTCGGGAAGAGCGCGGGGGGCGAAGGGCCCCGGACCGGTGGCCTGATGCGGCCCATGCGCAGGTATTGACATGCCGCTCAAGACGCACGTAACTTCCCTGCCACACGGAAGTAACGCGCGTTATTAAAGCGCGAAACCGGAGGTGCTGTCTCACCGCCGGACGGCCGAAAGGGACTGGAAGTGGCCACGAACAAGACGCAGCGCGTGACCATGAGCGATGTGGCGCGCCACGCGGGTGTCTCGCGGACCACCGTCTCCTTCGTCCTCAACGACAAGCCCGGCGCCGCCATCCCCGAGGAGACCCGTCGGAGGATCCTGGAGGCGATCGACGAGCTCGGCTACCGGCCCAACGCCGGGGCGCGGGCGCTGGCCGCGAACCGCAGCGGGTGGTTCGGGCTGATCACCGAGATCGTGACCGGCCCCTTCGCGACCGAGGTGATCACGGGCGCGCAGAGCCGCGCCTGGGGTGACCGGAGGTTCCTGCTGATCGCCGCGAGCGAGGGCGACCCCGCCCAGGAGGCCGCCGCGCTCGACCAGATGCTGGAACACCGGGTGGAAGGGCTCCTGTACGCCACGACCTGGCACCGGGCCGTCACGCTCCCCAAGGCCGCCCGGGAGGTGCCGACGGTGCTCGTCAACTGCTACGACGCGGAAGGTGAGCTGCCGTGCATCCTGCCCGACGAGGTGTCGGGCGGTTACAAGGCGACCCGCCGGCTCCTGGACGCCGGTCACACCCGCATCGGGTTCATCAACCTCGACCCGGCGATCCCGGCGGCCATCGGCAGGCGCGAGGGGTACGAACGTGCCCTGCGTGAGGCCGGGATCACCCCCGACCCCTCCCTCGTCGTCCCCGGCTGGGCCACCGCGGACAGCGCCTATACCGCCGCCTGCGAACTCCTTGACCGCCCGGCCGGCGACCGGCCGACCGCGCTGTTCTGCGGAAACGACCGGATGGCGATGGGTGCGTACGACGCGATCAAGGAACGTGGGCTGCGCATCCCGCACGACGTGGCCGTGGTGGGGTTCGACAACCAGGAACTCATCGCCGCCTATCTGCGGCCGAAGCTGACGACGCTCGCCCTGCCCTTCGAGGCCATGGGCACCAAGGGCATCGACATGCTCGCCGCTCTCGCAGCGGGGCAGCCGCTCGACACCCGTCAGGTGACGATCGACTGCCCGCTGCTCGAACGCTCGTCGGTCTGACCGCTAATCAGTCCGCCGAGGAATCCCATCCCGTCTTCGCCCTGTGTGTTGAAGAGAGGAAAAGAGTCTCCATTATGGCACCCTCCCGCATACCTTCACGGCGGCCCCGAGCCGTCCTGAGAGCGGTCACCGTGACCGCCGCCGCGGCCCTGGTCCTGTCCGCCTGTACGGGTGGCTCGGGCACCTCCGGCGCCGGTGACACCTCCGGCAACCAGCTGCTCACCATCCCGCGCGAGGATCTGGCGACGTTCACGCGCAACTTCAACCCGCTCTCCCCGCAGGCCGCCCCCATGACCCTGCAGGCGGTCTACGAGCCGCTGGCGGTGCACAGCATGGCGGACGCCAAGGACACGCCGTGGCTGGCCACCAAGTGGGAGCAGGCCAAGGACGGCAAGTCCCTCACCTTCACGCTGCGCGAGGGCGTCAAGTGGTCGGACGGCCAGGCGCTCACCGCCGACGACGTCGTCTACACCTTCGAGCTCCAGAAGAAGGTGCTCGGCGGCTTCGACTACCTGGACAAGGCCACCGCGGTCGACGCCCACACGGTGAAGTTTTCCTTCAACAAGGCGTTCTCGACCGCCTTCTACGAGATCAGCGGCCACTACATCCTGCCGGAGCACATCTGGTCCAAGGTGAAGGACCCGGCGAAGTTCACCAACCCGAACCCGGTCGGCACCGGCCCGTACACCAAGATCGAGAAGTTCCAGAGCCAGTCGTACGAGCTGCGCAAGAACCCCGACTACTGGCAGCCGGACAAGCAGCGGATCGCCGGTATCCAGATGCTCGCCTTCTCCGGCAACGACAGCGCCAACATCGCCTTCACCAACGGCGAGGTGGACTGGACGCAGTCGTTCATCCCGGACATCGAGAAGTCCTTCGTCGCCAAGGACAAGAAGCACAACCACTACTGGTTCCCGGCCACCGGCGCCATGATCAACTGGCAGCTGAACACCACCAAGGCGCCGTTCAACGATCCGGCCGTGCGCAAGGCGCTCAGCATGGCCGTCGACCGTGACCAGATCACCAAGGTCGCGATGAACGGCTACGCCGAACCCGCCGACTGCACGGGCCTGGCCCGCACGTACGACAAGTGGCGTGACACCTTGCTCGCCGCGTCCTGCACCTGGACGAAGTACGACACCGACGCGGCGGCCAAGGCGCTGGATGCGGCCGGCTACGAGGAGAGCGGCGGCAAGCGGAAGCTGAAGAACGGCAAGGACTTCACGCTCGACATCTCCGTCGGCTCAGCCTCCTCCGACTGGATCTCGGTCGCCAACATCATCAAGCAGAACCTCGCGAAGGTCGGCATCACCGCCACCGTGAAGACGCCCGACTGGTCGGCGGTCTCGGCGTCGTACAACACCGGCACGTTCGACACCGGCATCGTGTGGAGCAACAACGGCGCCACGCCGTACGAGTACTTCCGCGGCGTGATGTCGACCAAGATGGTGCAGCCGGTCGGCAAGCAGGCCACGGAGAACTACCACCGCTTCGGCGACAAGAAGGCCGACAAGCTCATCGACGCCTTCGCCGCCGCCACGGACGAGAGTGCGCAGCGCGAGCAGATGAACGGCCTGCAGGAGCTGTACGACAAGGACGCGCCCGTCGTCCCGCTGTTCACCGGCCCCGAGTGGGGCGCGTACACGGACACCCGCTTCACCGGCTGGCCCTCCGAGGAAAACCCGTACGCCACCCTCGGTAACCGCAACGGCAGCACGGTCCTCGTGCTCACGTCGCTGAAGCCCGTCAAGGGCTGACGCCGCCCGCGGACCGGCGGCCGCCCTCCTCCCCGGACGGCCGCCCCCGCGCACCGAGCCACACGTTCACCCCCCACCGACAGGGAGCACGACCCGTGCGTCTGATCCTGCGCAACCTGGGGTTCTACCTGCTTGCCTTCTGGGCCTCCATCACCCTGAACTTCGCTCTCCCGCGCTTCATGCCGGGCGACCCGGTCTCCCGGATGTTCGCGCAGGCCCAGGGCACGATGCAGCCCGACCAGATAGCCCAGTTGCGAAAACTCTTCGGCCTCGACGACCGCCCCCTCTGGGAGCAGTACGTCTCCTACGTCAAGAGCGTCTTCACCGGCGACCTCGGCATCTCCATCACCCGCTTCCCCACCCCGGTCTCCGACGTGATCGGCTCGCAGATCGGCTGGACCCTGCTGCTCGGCGGCGTCGCGCTCGTCATCGCGGCCGTCGTCGGCAACCTGCTCGGCATCGTCGCCGCCTGGCGGCGCGGCGGCGTCCTCGACTCCGCCTTCCCGCCCCTGCTGATCTTCGTCGGCTCGTTCCCCTACTTCTGGCTGGCCATGGGCGCGCTGTACCTGTTCGGGGTGAGCCTCGGCTGGTTCCCCATGCGGCACGCCTACGACGTCGGCCTGACCCCCGGCTTCAACGGCGAGTTCCTCTCCAACGTCGCCACCCACCTGGTGCTGCCGGCGCTGACCATCGTGCTGGTCTCCATCGGCGGCTGGATGCTCGGCATGCGCAACACCATGATCGCCACTGCGGCCGAGGACTACATCACCATGGCCGAGGCGAAGGGGCTCAGCCCCTCGCGGATCATGTTCCGCTACGCCGCCCGCAACGCGCTGCTCCCCTCCGTCACCAACTTCGGCATGGCGCTCGGCTTCGTCGTCGGCGGCGCGCTGCTCACCGAGGTCGTGTTCGCCTACCCCGGCATCGGCTACCAGCTGCTGATGGCCGTCCAGGGCCTGGACTACCCGCTGATGCAGGGCATCTTCCTGACGATCACGGCGGCGGTGCTGATCGCGAACTTCCTCGTCGACCTCGTCTACGTCCGCCTCGACCCGCGCGTCCGCGTCCGCTGAAGGGGGCTGCCGACATGACCGCCATCGAGATCGCGACGGCCACCACGCCGACCATCCCCGCACGCACGTCCCGCCGGCGCGGACTGCTGCGCCAGCTCATCGACAGCAAGAAGGCGCTGGCCGGGCTGATCCTGCTCGCTCTCTTCGCGCTGCTGGCTCTGCTCGCGCCCGTCCTGGCACCGGGCGACCCGTCGCTCATCAACTCCACGGGCAGCCAGGCACCCTCGGCCGCACACTGGCTGGGTACGACCGCCAAGGGACAGGACGTGCTCGCCCTCACCCTGTGGGGTGCGCGCAGCTCCCTCTTCGTCGGCTTCACCGTGGGCCTTGTGGCGACCGGCGTCGCCATCCTCGTCGGCCTGGCGTCCGCGTACTTCGGCCGTATCGTGGACGACGCGCTGACCCTGGTCACCAACATCTTTCTGCTACTGCCCGGCCTCCCGCTGCTCATCATCCTGGCCGCGTTCCTGCCGCCCGGGACCTCGACCGTGATCCTGGTGCTCGTCGTCACCGGCTGGGCGGGCTCGGCCCGGGTCCTGCGCGCGCAGGCCAAGTCGATCCGCGGCAAGGACTTCGTGGCCGCCGCCGTCGTCACCGGCGAGCGCCCCCTGCGGATCATGTTCCGCGAGATCCTGCCCAACATGGCGTCCGTGGTGATGACCACGCTGCTGGGCTGCGTGATCTTCGGCATCGGCGCCCAGGCCGGCCTGGAGTTCCTCGGCCTCGGCGACAGCAGCGTCGTCAGCTGGGGCACCAACCTGTACTGGGCCAGCAACGACGGCGCGCTGATGACCGGCACGTGGTGGGCCTTCGTCCCCTCCGGACTGTGCATCGCGCTCGTCGCGTTCGCGCTCGCGCTGGTCAACTACGCGGTCGACGAGGTCACCAACCCCAGGCTGCGCAACCGCCGTGCCCGCCGTGAGAGGAGGGGCTGAGCCATGGAACCCGTACTTGAGGTGAACGGCCTGCGCGTCGAATACCGCGGCGACGGACGCACCGTCGTGGGCGCCGACGACGTCTCCTTCTCCATCGGCGCCGGAGAGGTCTTCGGCCTCGCCGGAGAATCCGGCTGCGGCAAGTCGACCATCGCCAACGCGGTGATGCGGCTGCTGAAGCCCCCGGCGGAAATCACCGCGGGCAGCATCCGCTTCCAGGGCCGGGACGTCCTCGCCCTGGACGCACGGGAGCTGCGCGCCTTCCGGTGGCGGGAGATCGCCATGGTCTTCCAGTCGGCGATGAACTCGCTCAACCCCGTCCTGACCATCGGCGAGCAGATCGTCGACATCTTCACCACCCACGAGCGGATGAAGAAGCGGGCCGCGCGGGAGCGGGCCGGCGAGCTGCTTCAGCTGGTCGGCATCGACCCGGGAAGGCTGAAGGCGTACCCGCACCAGCTGTCCGGCGGCATGCGCCAGCGCGTGGTCATCGCCATGGCCGTCGCACTCCACCCCCGGCTGCTGATCATGGACGAGCCGACCACCGCGCTCGACGTGGTCGTGCAGCAGGAGATCATGGCGCAGATCCGCGACCTCCAGCGGGAGCTGGGCTTCTCCATCCTCTTCATCACCCACGACATGTCCCTGATGGTCGAGCTGTCGGACCGCATGGGCGTGATGTACGGCGGACGGATCGTCGAACTCGCCGACGCCAAGGAGCTGTTCGCGGGGCCGCTCCACCCCTACAGCGAGGCGCTGATGAACGCCTTCCCGCCGCTGACCGGCCCGCGCCAAGAGCTCACCGGCCTCTTCGACGCCCCGCGCACCGACGACAGCTGCGGCTTCCACGTCCGCTGTCCCGAGGACCGCTCGGACTGCTCCACGAACATCCCCGACCTGCGCGAGATCGCGCCCGGCCGCTGGGTGGCCCGCAGCCTTGAAGGAGCCCCCCGATGACCGAACCCCTGCTGTCCGTACGCGGTCTGACCAAGGACTTCCAGGTCGGCACCGTCTTCTCCCGGCGCCGCGTCCGAGCCGTCAACGACGTCTCCTTCGATCTCCCGGCCGGCCGGATCACCGCCCTGGTCGGCGAGTCCGGCAGCGGCAAGTCCACCATCGCCCGCTGTCTTGCCCGCCTCGAACAGCCCTCCGCCGGACAGGTGCTGTTCGACGGCGAGGACGTCCTGCGCACCGAGCGGCGCCGGGCATCACGGGCGTACCGCCGCAAGGTCCAGATGGTCTTCCAGGACCCCTTCGGCTCACTCAACCCCGTCCACCGCATCGAGCACTTCCTCACCCGGGCCCTCGTCCTGCACGGCCACTCCGCCACACCAGAGGCGCTGCGCGAGCTGATAAAAACGGTCGGCCTGACCGAGGACATGCTCCAGTCCTACCCGCACGAACTCTCCGGCGGCCAGCGTCAGCGCGTCTCCATCGCTCGCGCGTTGGCGGTGGAACCGCGCCTCATCCTGGCCGACGAACCGACGTCGATGCTGGACGTCTCCGTGCGCGTCGGCGTGCTCAACCTGATGCGGCGCCTGCGCGACGAGCGGAACATCGCCATGCTCTACATCACCCACGACCTGGGCTCCGCCCGCTATCTGGCCGACACCACGATGGTCATGTTCGCCGGCGAACTCGTCGAGGGCGGCGACGCACTGGCCGTCATGGACGCCCCCGCCCACCCCTACACCCACCTGCTGCTGTCCGCCGTACCCGACCCCGAACGGGCCGGCAGCTACGACCCAGTCGAGCGCGCCAGGCTCCGCGAGGCGATCCTCAATCCCACGTCCTGCCCCTACGGCGACGACGGCACGTGCAGCCGCACCGAACCCGTCCGCCACATTGTCGGCGAGAACGACGGACAACCCCACTGGGTGCGCTGCCACCTGCGCGCACCCGCCTCCGACATCGCCCGCCGCGTCCTCAAGGCCACCGACCGGCCGGACAGCGAGGCCACCGACGACACCGAGAAAGCGGAGACCACCGCCGCATGACCCACGACCTCACCCTCCCCTCCGGCAGTCCCACCGCCGAGGGGCTGGCCGAGCGCGCCCTGCGCGACCCCCACCGCCCCCGCTTCCACTTCACCTCGCCCGGCGGCTGGCTCAACGACCCCAACGGGCTGAGTCACTGGAACGGCGTCTACCACCTCTTCTACCAGTACAACCCGCTCGCCGCCGCCCACCACCGCATCCACTGGGGCCACGCCACCAGTACCGACCTCGTGCACTGGGCCGATGAGCCAGTCGCCCTGGTGCCAGGCTCGGACGGCCCGGACCGCGACGGCTGTTGGTCCGGTGTCCTGGTGGACGACGGGGGGGTGCCCACGCTCGTCTACTCGGGCAGGCACGGCGAGCATGAACTCCCTTGCCTGGCCAGGGGATCGGCGGATCTGACGTACTGGACCAAGGACTCGGCCAACCCGGTCATCACCGCCCCGCCGGAGGGCGTCGACCTCACGGCCTTCCGCGACCACTGCGTCTGGCGGGAGGGCTCCGGCGAGAACACGGTGTGGCGTCAGCTGGTGGGCTCGGGAATCCGGGGCGTCGGCGGAACGGCCTTCCTGTACGAATCCGACGACCTGCGCAGCTGGCGCTACGTCGGCCCCCTGCTGACCGGCGACGCCTCGCAGAACCGGGGCGAGCTCGACTGGACCGGCACGATGTGGGAGTGCGTCGACCTTTTCCGGCTCGGCGAGGACGAGGAGGCCGACAGCACCGACGTTCTGGTCTTCTCCGCCTGGGACGAGGGCACCACCCACCACCCCCTGTACTGGACCGGCCGCTACCAGGGCGACACCTTCATCCCGACCGCCCTCCATCGCCTCGACTACGGCGGCCGCTACTTCTACGCCCCCCAGTCCACCCGCGACGAGCACGGCCGCCGCATCATGTTCGGCTGGCTCCAGGAAGGCCGGACGGACGAGGCGAACGCGCAGGCCGGCTGGTGCGGTGTGATGTCCCTGCCGAGGGTCGTCACGCTCGCCACGGACGGCGGCCTGCACCAGGCCCCGGTACCGGAGCTGACCGAGCTGCGGCGGGAGCGCGTAGAGGTGGCTCCGGGCCGGCTGGCCGACCCGTACACCCCGCTGCCCGCCGTGCGCGGGGACCAGCTGGACATCGAGACGACCCTGCGTCTGGCCTCCGGAGCGACCGTCCGGCTCGTGCTCCGCGAGACACCGGACGGCGCGGAACGCACGGTCGTGGAGGTGAGCCGGTCGCACGACGGAACGGGCGGCACCCTCCGTCTGCACCGCGAGACCAGCAGCCTCGACCCGACGGTCGACACCGAACCCCGGTACGGCGACCTGTCGTTGGGCCCCGAGGGCCGGGTCGACCTGCGCGTCCTCGTCGACCACTCCGCACTGGAGATCTTCGCCAACGGGCGGCCCCTCACCGCCCGCATCTACCCCACCCGCCCGGACGAGGCCGTCGGCGTCGGTATCGGTGCCGACGGCGATGTGGCCCTGGAGCGGTTCGACGCCTGGCAGATGGCGTCGGCCTTGACCGACGGGCCCCGGCCGCTGTGGCCGTGACCGTCTTACACACGGCCACGGCCCGCGGGGTGGACGTCCCCCCGGGCCGTGGCCCACCCTCCCCTGTTCTCATCAGGAGCTGCCATGAGCGTGTCCCGCCGTACCCTCCTGCTCGCCGGAGGAACCGCCGCCACCCTGCTGCCTCTCGGAGGCATCCTCCCCGCAGCACAGGCCGCCACCCCGAGCACCACCGGAGCGACCCCCGCCGCCACCCCGATCCCCGACCCCATCCCCGTCACCGGCACCTGGACCCGCACCTCCGACGGCGGCCGGACGGCGACCGCCGGCCGCCGCGGGCCCGCCCTCGCCCTGTCCGAGCAGCCACTCGCGGCCAAAGGCACGTACGCGGCCCGCGTCACGCCCCGATCCTCTTCCGTCGTAGGCGCGTTGGTGTTCCGGGCCGCCCTCGACGGCTCGACCGGATACGCGGTCGCCCTCGACCCCGGCCGCTCCCGCATACGGCTCTACGACCTGGCCGGCGGCGACACACTCGCCACCGCTCCACTTCCGGGCGCGCAGGCCGGAAAGCCCTACGACCTCGAAGTGGCGGTCGACGGACCCGAGCTGACGGTGCATGTCGACGGCAAGCGGCTTCTCCACACCGAGGACCACCGCCACGACACCGGCTCGGTGGGCCTGCTCGCCCAGGGCGGCAAGGTCACCTTCGGCCCGCCCTCCCTCTCCTCAGTCACCACCAACCTCACCGGCTGGACCACGAGCGGCGGCACCTGGACGGCGAGTCCGCTGGGCTGGCGCGCGGCCCCGACCCAGGGAGCCACCGCCCGCGCCATCACCACGACCAAGACGTACGACACCGCACTCCAGGCCGACCTGCTCCTGCACGACGCTTCCGCCATCGCCTCACTGCTGGTGCGCACCGACGCCAAGGCCACGCGCGGCTACGGCGTCCAAGTCGACGCGGACCAGGACAGGCTGAGGCTCTACCGCATCGACGGCAACGTCACCCTCGGCACCTACGCGACCACCATCAAGGCCGACACGGTCTACCGTCTGCGCGTCGAAGCCGAACACGACGAACTGCGCGTGCACTGGCAGACCAACTTCCTCTCTCCCGACGGCTACAGCCCCGTCATCACCGCCCAGGACTCCACCCACACGAAGGGCCGACTCGCCGTCACGGCTTCGGCCGGCGAGGTGTCCTTCGAGAACATCGCCGCGGCCGACCTCTCCACCGGCCTCCAGGGCTGGACGGCCCGCTCCGGCACCTGGACCCCGGACCTGCGCGGCATCCGCGGCGAGAACGGCCTGCGCACGGCCCCCTTCACCGACGGCGACCTGGTGGCGAGGGCCGACATCACACCCGGCGACCGCTCCTCCTCGGCCGGCCTCGCCCTGCGCGCGTCCGCGAACGGCTCCGGCGGCTACGAAGCCCGCCTGGAAGCCGGCCGCAACGCCGTCGTCCTGCTGGACCGCTCCTCCGGCACCCGCCTCGCCTCCGCCTCCGGCCCGGTCCGGCGCATCACGGCCGGAGGCACGTACCGCGTCGAGGCCCGCGCGACGGGCAGAACCATCGAGGTGTACGTGGACGGCGTACGGGCGCTCAAGACCCGCGTGTCCCGCACCAAGGGCGCCGCCTTCGGCACCGCGGCCGCGCACGGGACGTCGTACTTCCAGAACGTCGAAGTCCACAGCACCGCCGACTACTTCACCGAGCCGTACCGCCCCACGTACCACTACTCCCAGCTCACCGGCTCCACCAGCGACCCCTGCGGCCTGCTGCACCACGACGGCGAGTACCACCTCTTCCACCAGGACGAGGGCCGCTGGGCGCACGCGGTCAGCACCGACCTCGTCCACTGGCAGCCCCTGCCGATCGCCCTGCCCTGGAACGCCTACGGCCACTGCTGGACCGGCTGCGCGGTCGTGGACGCCGACGACACCTCCGGTCTCTTCGACGGCGGCTCGGGCCTGATCGCCTATTACACGAGCTACCACCCGGACAAGCCGGGCGGGAACGCCAGCGTGCGCATCGCGTACAGCAAGGACAAGGGCCGATCGTGGCAGCTGCACGGCGGCTCGAGTCCGGCCGTGCAGAACCCGGGCGGCCCAGACGCCGACTGGACCTTCCGCGACCCGAAGGTCATCCGCGACGAGGCTCACGAACAGTGGCTGATGGTCGTCTCCGGCGGCGACCACATCCGCTTCTTCACCTCCACCGACCTCCTCACCTGGACCCAGGTCAGCTCCTTCGGCTACGGCGACTGGGCCACACCCGGCGTCTGGGAGTGCCCCGACTTCTTCCCGCTCCCCGTCGACGGCGACAAGGACAAGGTGAAGTGGGTCCTCACCCTGAGCACCGGTGCCGTACGCGCCACGAACGGCTCGGCCGCCCAGTACTTCACGGGGGAGTGGAACGGCACCGGTTTCGCTCCCGACCAGAAGGCCGGCACGGTCCTGCGCGCGGACTCCGGCCGTGACTACTACGCCGCCATGTCCTTCTACGGCCTGACCGACGACCGCCGCGTCTGGCTCGGCTGGATGAGCAACTGGGACTACCCCTTCAGTGCCCCGACCGGCGGCTGGAACGGCCAGCTGAGCACCCCCCGCGAACTGACCCTCACGGACACCGCCGACGGCGTACGCCTGGCGCAGCGCCCGGTCCCGGAGCTGGTCACGCTGCGCACGTCCACCACAACCCGCAAGGACCTCGCCGTCGGCCCCACCTCCGCGAACCCGCTCGCGGGAGTCCGGGGCATCGCCTACGAGATCGAGGCCGAGATCACCCTTGGTACTGCCAGGGAGATCGGCTTCCGGCTCCGGACCGACGACGAGCAGCACACGACAGTCGGATACGACGCCGAGGCGCAGGAGCTGTTCGTGGACCGCTCGGCATCGGGCCTGAGCGACTTCACGCAGTACTTCACGGGCCGCACGACCGCGCCGATGAAGACGACCGACGGCCGCGCGACCCTGCGCGTGTACGTCGACTCGTCCTCGGTCGAGGCATTCGGCGCGGACGGACAGGCCGCCGTGACCAGCCTGCTCTTCCCCGGCCCGGACGCCGACGGCATGGCTTTCTACGCCAAGGGCGGCACCGCGCACATCGAGTCGCTCAAGGTGCACAGGCTCGGCAGCACCTTCCGCCTGGTGGATCGGGTGAAGCCGCTGGTGGCCGCCCCGAGCGGCGGTGAATTCCGCTCGGACCTCGGCAAGTTGACGATCACCCCCGCCGGCCGCTGGTCGACGGACAGCGCGGGCCGCGCCGGAAGCTTCGACAAGGACTCCAACGCGATCTCGGCCCGCACGGCGACGGACTTGGACCTCACCACTCTGGTCCGGCTCGGCGGCCCCGCCCCGGACACGAGCGGCGCCCTCTCCCTCCTCTGGCGCGCCTCCTCCGACGGCGCCGACGCCTACTGCCTCAACATCGACCCCGACCTACGCGTGATCCGCCTGGTCGCCAAGGCCAACGGCTACTTCGACGACGGCGCCGCCCTCGCCCGCGTCCCGGCACTGGTCCGCCGCGGCACGAGCTACCCCGTCCGCATCCTCACCGAGGGCGACCGCATCCAGGTGTTCCTCAACGGCAAGCGGATCATCGACGTGACGGACACGACGTACACGAGCGGACACATCGGCCTGAACGTGTACGGAGGGAGGGCGGCGTACCAGGACACCTACGCGAAGGAGCTGTGACCGCCGGTCAAGCCGACAAGCAAGAGTTCGATCCCCGTCCTTGAGCCGGCGCGATCGTCCTCTATGTATTCAGCGCGTTCCTGGAGGTCCTCATTGAGGCCGAGTTGAGGCCGCAAGGACAGGAGCAGACTGACAAGGGCTGAGGAGCACCCACATGGATAACCCTATCTGACCTGCGAAAACGTCAAGGGTGAGCGTTGAATGGCAAGGACCGCCAAGATCTTCAAAGGACTCATAATCCGTCGGCCGTGGGTTCGAGTCCCACCCGCCCCACCAGTTTCACCCTGCGGAAACGTTCTGACCTGCGGAAACGTGGTCTTTGCGCCCTCCGGCACCTCGAATCGGTGCAGCGGATGTGCGGCGTTCTGATTGCTCGTGAGCTTTTGTAGGGCTGTGACCTGGCGTTTTGGTCATTTCTCCGTGGGACGCGTGGTGAGTGCTCCCACGGCTGCTGGGTCCAGTCGACCTTGCATGTCGACCCGTAACCGACCGGAGGTGGGGCTTTCCGGGTCCGCGCGGATTGCTGCTACAGAAGCGAGCACGGAAACAGCTGCCAGTGCGACGAACAGTTGCGGGTAGCAGCCCAGCGGAATCGCCAGTGCGGCACCTGCGAACGGGGCGAGAGCCGAGGAGGTGGTGGTCGGTGCCGCGAGGAGTCCGGACAGGCGGCCGTAGTGGGTGGTGCCCCATCGGTCAGTGATCGCGGTGGCCTGGAGCAGTGTGAGGTTGCCGCGGACCATCCCGGCGATTACGGATAGTGCGATCAGGACGACGTACGGGCCGGGCACGAGCGCCAGCGCTGCGGTGGTGAGGCCCCCGAGCGCTATCAGTGTGGTGGTGCGGGCGGTGACTCCGGTGTGTCGGGCGAGAGTTGCGTACAACGTGCGTCCGAGGGTTGGTCCTGCGCCGCCGAGGCCGAGCGCCCACGCTGCCTCGCTGGTTGAGTATCCGCGCTCCAACAGGAGAGGGACCAGGGCGACGACCACGGCGGAGACGGTGAACGCAGAGAGCGTGAGCGCTGCTGCGAGCATCCAGAACGGCCGGCTGCGGGTCGCCGTCTTCGCCGCTTCACCGGCGTGGGGAGTCGAGGGCGGTGGCGCTGCGGGCCAGGGGGCTTTGAGCGCCAGCGCGTGGGTGGGGATGATTACGGCCGCAAGGATCACAGCGAGCACGGCGTACGTCATGCGCCAGGTCAGACGATCGGCCAAGGCTGCGGTGAGGGGTGCGAAGAGGGTAGAGGCCAGCCCGCCGGCGAGGGTCACGATGGTCAGGGCGCGGACGTGGTCGGGGGCCCACCAGCGGGTGACGGCGGCGAAGGCGGGCTGGTAGAAGGTGGCTGCCATCGCGAACCCCACGAGCGTCCAACCGGCGGAGAAGACGAACAGGTTCGGCGCGGCGGCGACGATGAGGATGCTCAGGACGCCGAGAACGGCGCCGGCTGTCATGACGGTGCGCGGCCCGCAGTGGTCGATGATCCTGCCGACCCGTATTCCGGCGAACACCTCCGGTGATCCGGATGTCGATCGGGGTGGCTCCCGGGGCCGAAGACGTAACGGTCTGGGGCAGCGGGCAGGAACGGGCCCTTCGCCGCCGCGCTGTTCCACGACATCAGGGTTGACGGGCTCAGCGACCTGGATCTGCCCTACACCCCTCCGCTCGGATCGCCGTGGGACGCGGTCCAAGTGGCAGCCCAGGCCACTTTCGATCACACCGCGCTCAAGATTGATAGGGCAACGGCTTCTCAGGTTGCGACGAGCTCCTGCTCGTAGTCCGGCATCTTGACCTTGGGCTTCTTGTTCGGGAGCGAGAGCCGGAAGACCTTGCGCCACGCGGAGAACACCTGCTTGGGCAGCGGCCCGGTGACGTACTCCAGCTCGTACTTCTCGAACAGCGCGCGCACCTCCACCGCGACCTCGGCGTACCGGTTGCTCGGCAGGTCCGGGAACAGGTGATGCTCGATCTGGTGTGACAGGTTGCCGGTCATGAAGTGCATGGCTTTGCTGCCGCTGATGTTCGCCGAGCCCATCATCTGGCGCAGGTACCACTGGCCGCGCGTCTCGCCCTTGATCGACCGGCGCTCGAAGACCTGCACGCCCTCGGGGAAGTGCCCGCACATGATCACCGAGTGGGACCAGATGTTGCGGACCAGGTTCGCGGTGAACGTGGCGGCGAGAGTGGGGAGGAACGAGGGGCCCGACAGCAGCGGGTGGATCACGTAGTCCTTGAGCACCTGCTTGCGGATCTTGCGGCCCACGGCCTTGGCCCGCGCGCGGAACTCCGGGTTCTTGCGGCGGCGCTTGTGGAGATTCTTGCCGAGCTCCAGGTCGTACGCTGCGATGCCGTACTCGAAGAAGCAGGCGTTGATGAAGTTCCACAGGGGCTGGCCGAGGTGGAGCGGGTGCCACTTCTGGTCCTCGTCGACGCGCATGATGCCGTAGCCGAGGTCGTTGTCCTTGCCGATCACGTTGGTGTACGTGTGGTGCAGCTCGTTGTGTGAGTGCTTCCACTGCTCGGACGGCGAGACGTGATCCCACTCCCAGGTGGTGGAGTGGATCTTCGGGTCCCGCATCCAGTCCCACTGGCCGTGCAGGATGTTGTGGCCGATCTCCATGTTGTCCATGATCTTCGCCACGGACAGCCCGGCGGTGCCGATCAGCCACGCGGGCGGGAAGATCGAGAACAGCAGCACACCCCTGCTGACCAGCTCGAGCTTGCGCTGCGCCGAGATGACCTTACGGATGTAGGCGGCGTCTTCCTCGCCGCGGCCGGCGATCACCTCGTCGCGGATCGCGTCCAGTGCGCGGCCCAGCTCCTCGATCTGCTCCGCGGTCAGGTGGGCGGTGGGGTCGATGGCGGTCAAGGTGCTCCTATCGTGCGAGGTCGCAGGGGCCCGCTGCGGCGGACACGCAGGTCTGGATGAGGACGCCCGGCTCGGCCTCGGTGATCTCGCCGGTGCGCAGGTCGCGGACGGCGCCCGCCTTGAGCGGCGTAACGCAGCCGAAGCAGATGCCCATGCGGCACCCGGAGGGCATGAGCACGCCGGCCTCCTCGCCGATGTTCAGCAACGGCGTGGCGCCGTCCGCGCTGACGGTCTTGCCGGTGGTGCTGAACGTGACCTCGCCACCGTCGCCGGCGACGACGATGCTGGGGCGGAAGCGTTCTGTGTGCAGGCGCTCTTGGACGCCGTGCTCGGTCCAGTGTTCTTCGGCGGCGTCGAGCAGGCCCGCGGGCCCGCAGGCCCAGGTCTCGCGCTCGGCCCAGTCGGGCACGAGTTCGTCGAGACGGGCGATGTCGAGCATGCCGTCTGTGTCGGTGTGCACCTCGGTGAGCCGCAGCTTCTGTTCCGCGTTCAGGTCGTGCAGTTCGTTACGGAAGATCACGTCTTGCGGTTGTGGCGCGCAGTGGACCAGGACGACGTCGTCGAACCCGGTGTCGCGCAGCATGCCCATCACCGGCGTGATGCCGCTGCCGGCCGTCAGGTAGAGCACCTTGGCGGGCTTGGTCTCCGGCAGCACGAAGTCACCGGTCGCCTGGTCGAGCTGGACCAGCGTGCCCGGTTTCGCCCTGCGGACCAGGTGGTTGCTGACCTTGCCGTCCGGGATCGCCTTCACGGTGATCGTGACGCGGCCATCCTGGCGGTTTGTCGGCGAGGTGATGGAGTAGGCACGCCACAGGCGCACCCCGTCGACGTCGACCCCGATCCGCACGTACTGACCGGCTGTGTGGCCGCGCCATCCCCGTCCCGGCCTGATCACGATGGTCGCGGCGTCCCCCGTCTCGGGGTGCACGGCCTCGATGCGCCCACGCAGGTCAGCGCCCGCACGCAGCGGACTGACCAGGTCGAGGTAGTCCGACGGCAGCAGCGGCGTCGTGACCATCTCCAGCAGTTTCCACGCCCTGCCGCGGAGGGCTGCACTCGTCATGACTCCAGCTTGATGCGCCTGAGGGCGTAAAGTCCTGTCCGCAGGACGTGAATCTGGTCGGCTAAATTGTTCGCAGGAAACAAAACATGAGCCATGCAATCCGGAGGGCCAGCGAACTGACCCTGGATGAGACGACGGTCACCGCACTTCGGGCCGCGCTGAAGACCACCGCCGACGAGGTCGTCCAGGCGATCATCGACGAGGTCCCTCCCTACGCCAACGCCCTTTCGGGCCGCATGGGCGGCACCATCCGCCGAGCCGTTCGCACCGCCCTGGGGCACTACCTGAACCTCGCGAGCGGCAACGCCACGGGCGGCGACGCCGGTGACGCAGCCTACGAGCTGGGCCGCGGCGAGGTGCGCGACGGCCGTTCGATGGACGCCCTGCTCAGCGCCTACCGCGTCGGCGCCCGCGTGGCCTGGCGATGCCTGGCCACGGGTGCCGTACCCGCAGGTCTGCCCGCCGCCGAGGTCGCCAAGTTCGCCGAGCTGACCTTCGCCTACATCGACGAGCTCTCCGCCGCGAGCGCCGCGGGCCACGCCGACGAACTGGCCGCCCAGGGCCGGGCTCATGAGCGCCACCTGGAACACCTGGCCCGCGACCTCCTCGCCGACGCGAGCCCGGACGTACTGCGGGCCTCTGTGCAACGGGCCGGATGGCAGCCTCCGGTGTCGCTGACCGCGGTCCTGCTGCCCGCCGCCCAGGCCCGACCTGCCTACCGCGCGATCAACCCGAACACCCTCGTCCTCGACGATCTGCCGGACGCTTTCGGTGTGCTGCTCGTCCCCGATGCCGACCGATCACATCTCTTGAGACAGATGAACGACCGCACTGCCGTGGTCGGCCCGGCCCGGCCATGGACTCGTGCGTCCGCCTCGTACGCACGAGCCGTACGCGCGCGCTCCCTCTCCTCTGATATTCGCGACACCGAGGACCACCTGCCCGAGCTGGTGCTGAGCGCCGACGTGGACGCGTTCGCAGACCTGCGTGCCCGAGCCCTCGCACCGTTGCAGACCTTGCCTGTCGCGACCGCACGGCGGCTGGAGGAGACGTTGCGGGCGTGGCTGCTGCACCAGGGCAGGCGGGACGAGGTGGCGGCGGCGCTGTTCGTCCATCCCCAGACCGTCCGGTACCGAATGTCGCAGCTGCGAGAGCTGTTTCCGGAACTCGCATCGCCACACAGAGTCCTTGAGCTGACACTTGCGGTCGGTCTTCGGGTCAGCTGACGCGCTCCTCGACCGCGTCCGCG
Organism: Streptomyces sp. NPDC005774; assembly: GCF_042871645.1. Lineage (NCBI taxonomy): Bacteria > Bacillati > Actinomycetota > Actinomycetes > Kitasatosporales > Streptomycetaceae > Streptomyces > Streptomyces sp. NPDC005774. Next base: position 129,875 of record NZ_JBIAIV010000018.1, read on the forward strand.
AGCAGGACGGTTGCAACTTCCGAGATCGCGTAGATCATCCGCGCTTTAGTACTCCAGCAGGACTTCGCTGTCTGGCCTGCGGGTTTCGCCGGGCGGCTGGAGTGTAGCGGGTTATAGAGAGGTCAGGGGCGGTCTCACGGAGGCTGCCCCTCATACGTGCGACAACGCCGCAGGTAATGAGAGCGACGGGCGACTGCTTGATGTCGGCGGTGAGGTGACCAGGTGGACACAGGGTTCATGCTGCGAGTGAGCTTGTTCCGCTTTGACGGACGCCTTTGGTGTGGTGGTTAGGCTGCGAGTGCGGTCTCGTACTCGGCGGGGCTGAGGTAGCCGAGGCTGCTGTGCAGTCGGTGCAAGTTGTACCAGCCCTCGATGAAGTCGAAGGTCGCGGTGCGGGCGGCGGCCCGGCTGGGCCAGACGGAGGTGCCGAGCAGTTCACGTTTGATGGTCGAGAAGACCGACTCGGCGAGCGCGTTGTCCCAGCACTGGCCGGTGCGGCCGATCGATAGTCGAAGCCCCAACTCAGCTGCTAGCAATGCGAGTTGCTGGCTGGCGTATTGACCGAGTTCAAGGGGTCGTCGCGACACTGCTTGTCAACGAGCACAGGTGCTCGTTGAAGACCTCGGTGGGGGTCTCCATCCCAGGGTCTTTCGCGGTCGGTTGTTGAGTGTCCCGGCGACCGATTCGAGTTCGTGTGGGCTCCAGCGGGACATGTCGGTGCCCTTGGGGAAGTACTGCCGAAGCAGACCGTTCGTGTTGGCTCGTCGGTCAGTCGGGGGTCTCGCCCGAGTCGGCGGGCGGGGAGTTGTTGGCGGGCGCGGACCGCTCGATGTCGTTGTTGGTCGCGGCCCAGATGGCCAGCAGGTTCAAGGCGTCCTGCGAGGGTGAGTGGGGTTCCGCGGTGCAGGTGAGGAGGAACTGGCTGGGGCCGTCGGGGAGCGGGAAGGCTTCGAAGGGCAGGTCGAGGTCGCCGACGGCCGGGTGGTGGAGGAGCTTCACGCCCGTGGTGTGCATCCGGACGTTGTGGGCCGCCCAACGGCGGCGGAATTCCTCGCTGCGGGTCGACAGCTCCTCGATCAGGTCCGTCAGCCGCCGGTCGTAGAGGTCGCGGCCTGCTTCGGCCCGCAGCATGGCGACCGTGTCGTTGGCGACTTCGCCCCAGTGGCGGAAGAACTCGGTCGCGTGCGGGCTGAGGAAGACGAACCGAGCGTTGTTCGGCCGCCGTGCCGGGTCGGCGTAGACGGGGGGAGAACAGGGCGCGCCCGAGGTGGTTGGCGGCTAGAATGTCCCCGCGTCCGCTGAGGTTGAACGCGGGTGTGCCGGTCATCGAGTCGAGGAAGCGCTGGGCCGCGGGCCGTACCCGGTGCTGGGCCGGGCGGCGGCGTGGCGGGCGGGTCGTGTTGGCGCCGCGCAGGAGTCGAGCAGGTGGATGCGTTCGGCCTCGTCGAGCTGCAGTGTTTGCGCGATGCCGTCGATGACGCTCTGGGAGACTCCGGTGGCGTTGCCGCGCTCCAGCCGGGTGTAGTACTCGCTGGAGATGCCCGCGAGGAGGGCTACTTCCTCCCGGCGCAGCCCGGTGACTCCTCGGCGCTCCTCTACGCACGACTGGACCGCCTGGAGGCTGCTTCCGCCACCCGGGCCGTCTGACCTACCGGCACGCGGGCGAGTCAGCCTGTCGCCTGTCAGTCGACGTCCTCCACGGGGTCCTGTTCGCGGGCCGCGCGCACCGGATCCACGTCCTCTTCGGCGGCCAGCTCGACAACACCCCCTGGGCGCGCTGGCGCGCGAGCAGTTTTCCACGGTGGTCCTGGGACGGGTCGCTACCCGTGCCTGGAGCCGTCCACCCCGCAGATCCAGGCCGCGCAGGCGCAGATGGTCCGTGAGCCGGGACGCCATGTGCGGGGCGCGGTGGAGCAGCGTTGATCGCTTCCGATGCCCTCGGAAGGCGCTCGGCCACGTCGCGGCGTTCGTGTAAACGGTTGCGGTATGAGGGCATCGTGGAACGGGATGGCCTTGCCTGGCGCCAGTCGTCTCCGAGAGGCCGGGCTGTAACTGCTCCTGCCAATGGGGGTTGGTCAGCTGTAGGCGGGGGTGCCCAGCATCGCTACCGCGGCCTGCAGTGGGCTGAGCACGGCGGCGGCGGTCACTGCGGCGGCGGTGGGTGTGGGGCGGCAGGTGAAGCCGAGGCGGGTCATGGCCCGGGTGATCTGTCCGGCGGTGAAGTCGCGTCGGTCTTGTCGGGTGAGGATCTGTCCGACCTGTTTGACGGGGTAGGTGCGGCGGCTGATGATCACGGTTTGTCCGGTGGCCGCTTCGGGCTTGATGCCCCGCATCTTGTCCTGTACTTCGCTCTTGACCAGGTCGAAGGGGAAGCCGGCGATGATGCGACGCATAGGACCTCAGCAAAGAGAGGGGATGGTCGGATCCCTCAGGGTCCCACAGGCTGACCTCTGGCGGGAGATCGAACCGCCGGTGGGAAATCCGGCACGGGAGCGGGTGTTCGTGCTAAGTTGTGGGTAGTTGCAGTTGTGGTACCCATAAACTTGTGTGCACTCGACGGGCGTGATCCGTGGGTGCATTTTTTGCTTGGCCGGTCATCTCCGGATGGGCTCATCGCGGCGACGCGGACTCCGCACCGTGCGGTTTTCGGTTCTGCCCCCTGTCTTGAGGAGATACACATGGCTACTGGCATCGTGAAGTGGTTCAACGCGGAAAAGGGTTTCGGCTTCATCGAGCAGGACGGTGGCGGTGCTGACGTCTTCGCCCACTACTCGAACATCGCCGCCCAGGGCTTCCGTGAGCTCCAGGAAGGCCAGAAGGTCTCCTTCGACGTCACGCAGGGCCAGAAGGGCCCGCAGGCGGAGAACATCGTTCCCGCCTAAGCGCTGACGCGCACCACCGGGTAGGGCCCGCACCGCAAGGTCGCGGGCCCTGTCCGTCGCCCGCACCCCTCGCTCCCCGTACCGGGCCTGCGACCGCGGGTCGTATCGAATTGCATGCATGGCAGGCGGCAGCTCGCAGCCCCGAGGCCGCGCACCGCTTTCTGCCCCCGGACTTCATTGGTCCGGCGTGTCGCCCACCCGCTCGGTGGCGCGATCCTTCGAAGTGCGTTGGGCGCGGATGATTCCGCCCCGCTTCGCTTCTCCTCATTTCCTTCGGTTCGTCTCTGTGATGCCTTCGTGCGGCGTGTTCGCTGCTGGGGCCTTCTGGATGCGTGCCGTCTCCAGGAAGGTTCTCCTTGAACCCCGTTCGTTCCACTCGCTCGTATTCCAGCTCCAGTTCCACCAGCCGCAGCGGCGCTTCGAGCGCCGGCGGCTACAGCCGTTCGGCCCCGAGTCGCTCCGGCGCCCCGAGCCGCTCCGGCGGTAACGCCGGGTCCGGCGGCTCCGGTCGCTCCGGCGGCTACGCGGGCTCCGGCCGCTCCGGCGGAGCGAGCCGACGCCCCTCCGCCCAGGGCGAGTTCGCCCTGCCGGTCACCCTCACCCCGGCACTGCCCGCGGTGGAGACCTTCGCCGCTCTGGACATGCCGGCCGCCCTGCTGACCACGCTGGCCCACGAGGGCATGGCGGTCCCGTTCCCGATCCAGGGCGCGACCCTGCCCAACGCCCTGGCCGGCCGCAACGTCCTGGGCCGCGGCCGTACCGGCTCCGGCAAGACCCTCGCCTTCGGCCTGGCCCTGCTGGCCAGGACCGCCGGACAGCGCGCCGAGCCGCTCCAGCCGCTCGCCCTGGTCCTGGTACCGACCCGCGAGCTCGCCCAGCAGGTCACCGACGCCCTGACCCCCTACGCCCGCTCGCTGCGGCTGCGGATGGCCACCGTCGTCGGCGGCATGTCCATCGGACGGCAGATCCACCTGCTGCGCGGTGGCGCCGAAGTCGTCGTCGCCACCCCGGGCCGGCTCAAGGACCTGATCGACCGGGGCTCCTGCCGGCTGGACCAGGTGAACATCACGGTCCTCGACGAGGCCGACCAGATGGCCGACATGGGCTTCATGCCGCAGGTCACCGCCCTGCTGGACCAGGTGCGCCCGGACGGACAGCGCATGCTGTTCTCCGCCACCCTGGACCGCAACGTCGACCTGCTCGTGCGCCGCTACCTGCACGACCCGGTCGTCCACTCCGTCGACCCCTCGGCCGGAGCGGTCACGACGATGGAGCACCATGTGCTGCACGTCCACGGCGCCGACAAGAACACCGTGGCCACGCAGATCGCCGCCCGCGACGGCCGGGTCATCATGTTCCTCGACACCAAGCACGCCGTGGACAAGCTCACCGACCACCTGCTGAACAGCGGCGTGCGGGCCGCGGCCCTGCACGGTGGCAAGTCTCAGCCGCAGCGGACCCGCACCCTGGAGCAGTTCAAGACAGGGCACGTCACCGTCCTGGTCGCCACGAACGTCGCCGCGCGCGGCATCCACGTCGACAACCTCGACCTGGTCGTCAACATCGACCCGCCGAGCGACCACAAGGACTACCTGCACCGCGGCGGCCGCACCGCGCGCGCCGGTGAGTCGGGCAGCGTCGTCACGCTGGTCCTGCCCAACCAGCGCCGTGACATGATCCGCCTGATGCGGGACGCGGGCATCACCCCGCAGACCGCTCAGGTCCGCCCCGACGAGGCGGAGCTGACCCGGATCACCGGAGCGCAGGCACCCAGCGGCGTCCCGTGCGTCATCGCCGCGCCGGTAGCGGAGCGTGCCAAGCGCAGCTCCTCCGCGACCCGCGGCCGGCGCAGCCGCTTCGCCCAGGCCCGCCGCTCCGCCTCCAGCGAGCGCCCGGCGCCCCGCGTGGCCCTCGCTGCGTAACATCCCCACCGGCACCGCTGCAGAGCCGCCCCACACCCGATGCCAGCCGGGGGTGGGGCGGCTTTCGCATTGGCCTTACCCGGCAATACCCGGTCAACACTGTGTGGCCATCCATCAGCAGTCCGTACTCGTCGCGGGCTGCGCGGGCCGAGGGGCTCGGCGGGACGGAGGAGTGAGGGGAGTGACGGATGGTAGTCGGCGCGGTGTGCGACGCATCGAATTCGGCGTGCTGGGGGGTGGACTGGGTGGTCCCAGTCACTCTCGTTCGGGAGGTGTGCAGGAGCTGCATGCATGTCTCGGCTGTTTGCCCAGCCCTATGCGCCGGGGCTGGCGGGTCAGCACTTGGACGAGCGCGCGACGGCCGCCCGTGGGCTACAAGGGTGCGGGCCTCAAGGTTGGGCAGGCGACCGTGATGGACGCCAGCTACGTCATGCACGCGACATCCCAGGCCAGCGAGCACGGCACGACCCACTAATTCATCGACAGGCCCCTGGCCGCCGCGCTGGAGGCCGAAGTCGACGCCTATATAGCGGAGTTGGCCGGTCAACGGGGTGATGACGGGCGCCGTCTGGTCGTGCGCAACGGCTACCACCAGCCGCGGAAGGTCACCACTGCAGCGGGGAGCGTCGAGGTCAGGGCCCCGCGCGTGAACGACAAGCGCGTCGACGCGGCCACCGGGGAGCGCAAGCGTTTCTCCTCGGCGATCCTGCCGCCCTGGGCCAGGAAGTCCCCGAAGATCAGCGAGGTGCTGCCGCTGCTCTACCTGCACGGCCTGTCCTCGGGCGATTTCGTGCCCGCGCTCGAGCAGTTCCTCGGCTCCTCCGCCGGGCTCTCGCCCGCGACGGTCACGCGGCTGACCGGGCAGTGGCAGGCCGACCACAAAGCCTTCGGCGAGCGCGATCTGTCCGCCACGGACTACGTCTACGTGTGGGCCGACGGCATCCACCTGCGCATTCGCCTGAGCGAGGCCAAGTCCTGTGTCCTGGTCGTCATGGGCGTGCGGGCCGACGGCACCAAAGAGCTGATCGCGATGGCCGACGGCTACCGCGAGTCCGCGGAATCCTGGGCGGATCTGCTGCGCGACTGCGCCCGGCGTGGCATGCGAGCTCCTGTCCTCGCGGTCGGCGACGGTGCGCTCGGTTTCTGGAAGGCCCTGGCGGAGGTGTTCCCCGAGACCCGTCACCAGCGGTGCTGGGTTCACAAAACCGCCAACGTGCTCAACGTCCTGCCGAAGTCGGCTCAGCCCAGCGCACGCAAGGCCCTCCAGGACATCTACAACGCCGAGGACCGAGAACAAGCGCTGAAGGCCGTCGCCGCGTTTGAGAAGGCGTACGGCGCGAAGTGGCCCAAGGCCGTAAAGAAGATCACCGACGATGTCGACGAACTGCTCGCTTTCTACGACTTCCCGGCCGAGCACTGGGTTCACCTGCGCACGACCAATCCCATCGAATCGACCTTCGCGACAGTACGGCTCAGAACCAAGGTCACCAAGGGTGCCGGCAGCGCGGCCGCCGCACTCGCCATGGTCTTCAAACTCGTCGAGTCCGCCCAGGCCCGCTGGCGAGCGGTCAACGCACCCCACCTCGTGGCGCTCGTGCGTGCCGGAGCTCGCTTCGAACGCGGCCGGCTCGTCGAACGCCCCGAGGCGGTCGCGGCATGAACACCCTCCAGGCCCGGGCCATCAGCACCAGCCGGCTGGACCTGCTGCCGCTCCACGTCGAGCACGCCGAGGAGATGGCCGCGGTGCTGTCCGACCCGGCCCTGCACACCTTCACCGGCGGCACCCCGGACACCCCGCAAACCCTGCGCTCGCGCTACCGGCGCATGACCGCAGGCTCCCCCGACCCGGCCGTGTCCTGGCTGAACTGGGTGATCCGGCTCCGCGATGAGTCCTGCCTGACGGGCACCGTCCAGGCGACGGTCGGCCCCTCCGGCCACGGCCTGATCGCCGAGATCGCCTGGGTGGTGGGCACCCCGTGGCAGCAAAGAGGCATCGCCGCCGAAGCGGCCCGAGGACTCGTCGCCTGGCTCGGCCGGCAGCCGGTGCACACTGTCATCGCCCACATCCACCCCGGCCATCGGGCATCCGCCGCCGTCGCCACCGCCGCCGGGCTCGCACCCGCCGACGAACGGCACGAAGGCGAGATCCGGTGGCGCCGGAGCATCAGACGATAACTTCAACGATCCACAGGTCTTAACTATTACTCCTGCGTCGGGGCCGGCGGCCAGTTTCAGGGTGTAGTGGCCGCCTCCGTGGCGCAGGGCGTTGGTGACGAGTTCGGAGACCACCAGGGCGAGGGTGTCGGCCATGTCCGGGTCGGGCGCGGGGGTGAGGCGGTCGGTGAGGGCGCGGGCGGCCTGGCGGGCCTGGCTGATGCCGGCTGCGCTGTCGCCGCGGACCAGGGTCGGTACGGGGGGTGTCGAGGTGATGCTGATCGCCGTGCTGTTCATGCGCGTACACCCCACGTGTGATCGGTTGTACCGCTTGTGCCGTGATACCCCACCTGCCCGATCCGGCGGTCTCCACACCTCGGGAGGGTGTGGACCGGTGCAGTTTCCAAGCGACGTGGACCGCATTTCTTCACTGCCAGCCCTCACAGAAAACCTGTCATGGCGGGAGTAGACATGTGGGCGTTGCTGGGGTTAGTGTCTTGTCCGTAGCCAAGAGATCGAGCAGGCCCGGCAGAGATGAACTGCCGGGAAGCAGTACACGTAAGTGCAGGTCGGTGCGGTGGTGGAGTTTCGCAGCCAGGGTTTTTGCAGGACGGCGACGGGACTGACGACCGGACCGGGCCGCCCGCAGTTTTCAGGGGCGGCCGCGAGCAGTACCGCAGTACGCAGGTGCAGTCCGCAGTACCAGTGGTCCCTCGGTAAATGGCGTCAGACTGCGGCGCGCGTACCGGGAAGTTCGGCAGTGGGGTTCTAAGCCAGAGCAGACGCAGGACGGGCAACGGGGCTGGCTGCCGAAGAGTGTGGCGCTGTGAGAGGCCACCAGCAAGACGGTGCGGTGGTGGAGTTCCGAAGCCAGAGTGGTTGCAGGACGGCGACGGGACTGACGACCGGACCGGGCCGCCCGCAGTTTTCAGGGGCCGCTATGAGTAGTACCGCAGCACCAGTACCCAGCAGTGAAGTGAAGTGAGCAGTTCCTCGGTGAAGGCGTCCAGCTGCGGCGCGCGTACCGGGAAGTTCGGCAGTGGGGTTCTAAGCCAGAGCAGACGCAGGACGGGCAACGGGGCTGGCTGCCGAAGAGTGTGGCGCTGTGAGAGGCCACCAGGAGCACGGAAGCAGTTTGTTCAGAGGGAAAGAACGGAGGAGCCAGAGCGCCATCAGGATCGCCCGGGTGAACGATGTGGGCCCGGGTACCGCAGGACATCGTGAGTGAGGTGGTCTCCGGTCAAGCAACCGCGATCCCCGCAACCCCCGGGCCTCTTCCCGGTAGGTATGCGGAAACACAGAGCCGGCGTAGCCAAGGAAAGCCGGCTGATGGTGTAGCAGTTCCTTCGGGGCCCGGGTGCCAAGTGGCACCCGGGCCCCTCCCACGCGTTTTCCACAGGAAGGTACAGATGACAGCAGACGACTCCTTCGGCCGCCTCGACGACGACTACCCCGCCTACACCATGGGCCGGGCCGCCGAAATGCTCAACACCACCCAAGGCTTCCTCCGCACCATCGGCGAACACCACCTCATCACACCCCTGCGCTCCCCAGGCGGGCACCGCCGCTACTCCCGCTACCAGCTGCGCATCGCCGCCCGCGCCCGCGAGCTCGTCGACAACGGGACGATGTGGGTGTGTCAAGTTAACGGCTGATCTTGGTTGTTGAGGTTCAGTTGCTGGCCGGGGTGAGCCGGCCCTCGAAGGTGATCTGGAATGCGTTGAGG
>NZ_JBIAIV010000019.1:0-134136 GCF_042871645.1 Streptomyces sp. NPDC005774
CGCCCCGGGCGGCGCCCCCCCCCGCCCCCCCCCCCGGGGCCCCGGGGGGGGGGGGGCCCGCGCGGCGGGGGGGGGGGGGGGGGGGGTGGTGGGGGCCCCGGGGGGGGGGGGGGGGGGCCCCCCCCCCCACTCCGGGACGTGCCCAGCTCGTGCGGAAGCCCGAGACCATGTCATGGCTGCCCGCCCCTCGACCGGGCGCGAGGCGGCCCGAGAGGGAGTACGAGAAGGTGGCAGCACTCAAAAAGGGACCCAAAGCGAGCGTCACAAGTAAGCCGTGGCGCTCGCTGGCCCTGATTCTGATCGCCATGATGGCGCTCATCGGAGGGATGTTCGCCTCCGGACACGACACTCCGCGGCTGGGTATCGACCTCGCCGGCGGCACCAGTATCACACTGGCGGCCGTCCCCGAGGCCGGCCAGGAATCCGCGATCAACCCGACCAATATGGCGACTGCGGTCTCCATCATGGAACGTCGCGTCAACGGTCTCGGTGTCTCCGAGGCCGAGGTCCAGACGCAGGGTGACCATAACATCATCGTCAACATTCCCAAGGGCACCAACTCCGAACAGGCCCGGGAACAGGTCGGCACCACCGCCAAGCTCTACTTCCGTCCGGTCGTCGCCACCGAACTCGCCGCGGGCGGAGCCGCTCCCACGCCGAGCGGCACCGGTGACGCCTCCGCCAAGGGTACCGAGGGTGAGAAGGCCACCGACGGCGCGAGCGAGGAGGCCACGGACAAGACCACCGACGAGGGGTCCCCGTCCGCCTCCACCAGCCCGTCGGCCGACGCCGCCACCCAGGGCCGTGCGGTCACCGAGGCCCTGAAGGCCGACACCACCCCGTCCGCGACCCCCAGCGGTTCGGCCGAGGCCAGCCCCTCCGCGTCCGCGACGGACGGCGCCCCCGCCGAGGCAAACAGCAAGCTCCAGGCTCAGTACGCCGCGCTCGACTGCACCAAGGCGGACGTCCGCGCCACCGCCGGTGACGGCACCAAGGCCACCGACTCGACCGTGGCCTGCGGCCAGAACTCCCAGGGCCAGTGGCAGAAGTACATCCTCGGCCCCGCCGCCGTCGACGGTACGGACGTCGACGAGGCCAAGGCCGTCCTCAACACGCAGACCGGTGCCGGCTGGACCGTCACCATGGACTTCACGGACAAGGGCAGCAAGAAGTTCGCCGACATCACCGGCAAGCTGGCGCAGAACCCGTCCCCGCAGAACCAGTTCGCCATCGTCCTGGACGGCGAGGTCGTCTCCGACCCCTATGTCAGCCAGGCCCTCACCGGCGGCAACGCGGAGATCTCCGGCAACTTCAACCAGAAGTCGTCCGAGGAACTCGCCAACATGCTGTCCTACGGCGCCCTGCCCCTGACGTTCCGCGAGGACAGCGTCACCACCGTCACCGCCGCACTCGGCGGAGACCAGCTCCACGCGGGCCTGATCGCCGGTGCGATCGGCCTCGCCCTGGTCGTGCTGTACCTGCTGGTCTACTACCGCGGTCTGTCGTTCATCGCGATCGCCTCGCTGCTGGTGTCCGCGTCCCTCACCTACGTGATCATGGCACTGCTCGGCCCGACCATCGGTTTCGCGCTGAACCTGCCGGCCGTCTGCGGAGCCATCGTCGCCATCGGCATCACGGCGGACTCGTTCATCGTGTACTTCGAACGGGTACGGGACGAGATCCGCGAGGGCCGCGTCCTGCGCACCGCCGTGGAGCGTGCCTGGCCGCGTGCCCGGCGCACCATCCTGGTCTCCGACTTCGTCTCGTTCCTCGCCGCCGCGGTGCTTTTCGTCGTCACCGTCGGCAAGGTCCAGGGCTTCGCGTTCACGCTCGGCCTGACCACGGTGCTCGACGTCGTGGTGGTGTTCCTGTTCACCAAGCCGCTGCTGACGCTGATGGCCCGCCGGAAGTTCTTCGCGAGCGGTCACAAGTGGTCCGGCCTCGATCCGAAGGCCCTGGGAGCGAAGCCGCCACTGCGCCGCACCCGCCGCCACTCCACCCCCTCCCAGCCGAAGGAGGCGTGAGAGATGTCGAAGCTCGGTAGTCTCGGCGCCCGACTGCACCACGGTGAGGTCGGCTACGACTTCATCAAGAGCCGCAAGATCTGGTACGGCATCTCCATCCTGATCACCGTCCTCGCCATCGTCGGCCTGGCGGTGCGCGGCCTCCACATGGGCATCGAGTTCCAGGGCGGGGCGGTCTTCACCACCCCGAAGAACATGAGCGCCTCGGTCTCCCAGGCCGAGACCTACGCGGAAGAGGCCTCCGGACACGACGCCATCGTCCAGAAGCTCGGTGACGGCAGCCTGCGCATCCAGATCGCGGCCATCGACACCAGCGCCTCGGACAAGATCAAGACGGAGCTCTCCCAGGACCTGAAGGTCGCCCCCGAGCGGATCAACGCGGACCTGGTCGGTCCCAGCTGGGGCGAGCAGATCGCCAACAAGGCCTGGCAGGGCCTCGGCATCTTCCTGTTCCTGGTCGTGATCTATCTGGCGATCGCCTTCGAGTGGCGCATGGCGATCGCCGCGTTCGTCGCGCTGATCCACGACCTCACCATCACCGTCGGCGTCTACGCCCTCGTGGGCTTCGAGGTCACACCGGGTACGGTGATCGGTCTGCTGACCATCCTCGGCTATTCGCTCTACGACACGGTCGTGGTGTTCGACAGCCTCAAGGAACAGACCAAGGACATCACCAAGCAGTCCCGCTGGACCTACAGTGAGATCGCCAACCGCTCCATCAACAGCACCCTGGTCCGTTCCGTCAACACCACGGTGGTCGCGCTGATGCCGGTGGGGGCCCTGCTGTTCATCGGCGGCGGTGTCCTCGGCGCCGGCATGCTGAACGACATCTCGCTGTCCCTGTTCGTCGGCCTCGCCGCCGGTGCGTACTCGTCGATCTTCATCGCCACTCCGCTCGTCGCCGACCTCAAGGAGCTCGAGCCTGCGATGCGGTCCCTGAAGAAGCGCGTCCTGGCCAAGCGTGCCCAGGGCACCGACACGGGCGACGAGCCGAGGGACGTCCGGGTGCCCGACGACGATTACGAGAACGGGCCGGACGACGACGCTGCCGCCGTCGTCGGCCCACGTGACCAGCCCGCATCCCGCAGCCGCGGGCGCGGCCGACCTTCCGGAAAGCGCCGATGACCGAACTCACCGATATCTCCGCACTGCTGCTGAACCGCATCCGGGACGTGGCGGACCACCCGAAGCCGGGGGTGATGTTCAAGGACATCACCCCGCTCCTGGCCGACCCGGAGGCGTTCACCGCTCTCAGTGACGCCCTCGCCCAGATCGCCGGACGCACCGGCGCCACCAAGATCGTCGGCCTGGAGGCCCGCGGCTTCATCCTCGGCGCCCCGGTCGCCGTCCGCGCGGGCCTGGGCTTCATTCCCGTGCGCAAGGCGGGCAAGCTCCCCGGAGCCACCCTCAGCCAGGCGTACGACCTGGAGTACGGCTCCGCCGAGATCGAGGTGCACGCCGAGGACCTCAGCGTCGCCGACCGCGTCCTGGTGATCGACGACGTGCTCGCCACCGGCGGCACCGCCGAGGCATCGGTCCAGCTCATCCGCAGGGCGGGCGCCGACGTCGCGGGCCTCGCCGTACTGATGGAGCTCGGCTTCCTCGGCGGCCGGGCGCGCGTGGAGCCGGCCCTGGCCGGCGCCCCGCTGGAGGCGCTGCTCATGCTCTGACGAGCGCCGGGGGACACCGTTCCGCCGGCGACGCAGCGTGCCGGACGGGTGGGGCGGACACCGCGCGGGCGGGCACCGGAGGAATTCGGGGCCCGCCCCATGCGTTTCAGAGGTGAACAATCCGCCCACCGGTCCGAGGGAGATCCGCAGGCACGGGATGGCTACCATGGGGGCTCCGGAACCTGATCTGGGGCCCGGATCGCGTACGAGGAGTCCTCTTGGCAGACGAGGCCCAGCACCTGACCGCAGACAAGCCCGAGTCGGGCTCGGCTGCCGCGGCCAAGCCCGTGCCGAGCACGCCCCACGCGAAGAACGACCCGCGCGGGCCGGTCCAGCAGGCCCAGGCCGCGGCGGCGGAAAAGCCCGAGCAGCCACGGCCCAAACCGTCCCCCGTTCGTGACTCCACCCGAGCGGGGGGACCCCCGCCGTCCGAGCGCTCCGCCCCCGTGGTCCGCCCCAACAGCGGGCAGCCGGCCCGTTCCGGCTCCTCCAACCGCGTCCGCGCCCGCCTGGCCCGGCTCGGGGTCCAGCGCGCCAACCCGTACAACCCGGTACTGGAGCCGCTGCTGCGGATAGTGCGCGGCAACGACCCCAAGATCGAGAACGCCACCCTCCGCCAGATCGAGAGCGCCTACCAGGTTGCCGAGCGCTGGCACCGTGGCCAGAAGCGCAAGAGTGGCGACCCGTACATCACCCATCCACTCGCCGTCACCACCATCCTCGCCGAGCTGGGCATGGACCCGGCCACCCTGATGGCCGGCCTGCTGCACGACACGGTGGAGGACACCGAGTACGGCCTGGAACAGCTCCGCCGGGACTTCGGCGACACCGTCGCCCTGCTGGTCGACGGCGTCACCAAACTGGACAAGGTCAAGTTCGGCGAGGCCGCGCAGGCCGAGACCGTGCGCAAGATGGTCGTCGCCATGGCCAAGGACCCTCGTGTCCTGGTCATCAAGCTCGCCGACCGCCTGCACAACATGCGCACCATGCGCTATCTCAAGCGCGAGAAGCAGGAGAAGAAGGCGCGCGAGACGCTGGAGATCTACGCGCCGCTCGCCCACCGGCTGGGCATGAACACCATCAAGTGGGAGCTGGAGGACCTCGCCTTCGCGATCCTCTACCCCAAGATGTACGACGAGATCGTCCGCCTGGTCGCCGAACGCGCCCCCAAGCGCGACGAGTACCTGGCGATCGTCACCGACGAGGTGCAGCAGGACCTGCGCGCGGCCCGCATCAAGGCGACCGTCACCGGCCGCCCCAAGCACTACTACAGCGTCTACCAGAAGATGATCGTCCGCGGCCGGGACTTCGCGGAGATCTACGACCTGGTGGGCATCCGCGTCCTGGTGGACACCGTCCGTGACTGCTACGCGGCCCTCGGTACGGTGCACGCGCGATGGAATCCGGTCCCCGGCCGGTTCAAGGACTACATCGCGATGCCCAAGTTCAACATGTACCAGTCGCTGCACACGACGGTCATCGGCCCCGGCGGCAAGCCCGTCGAGCTGCAGATCCGCACGTTCGACATGCACCGCCGCGCCGAGTACGGCATCGCCGCGCACTGGAAGTACAAGCAGGAGGCCGTCGCCGGCGCCTCGAAGGTGCGCACCGACGTCACTCCGGGCAAATCCGGCAAGGCCGACAAGGAGTCCGCCGCCGTCAACGACATGGCGTGGCTGCGGCAGCTGCTCGACTGGCAGAAGGAGACCGAGGACCCCGGCGAGTTCCTGGAGTCCCTGCGCTTCGACCTGTCCCGCAACGAGGTCTTCGTCTTCACCCCCAAGGGCGATGTCATCGCGCTCCCCGCGGGCGCCACCCCGGTGGACTTCGCGTACGCGGTCCACACCGAGGTCGGCCACCGCACCATAGGAGCCCGGGTCAACGGCCGGCTCGTCCCGCTCGAGTCGACCCTGGACAACGGCGACCTGGTGGAGGTCTTCACCTCCAAGGCGGCCGGCGCGGGCCCCTCCCGGGACTGGCTCGGCTTCGTCAAGTCGCCGCGCGCCCGCAACAAGATCCGCGCCTGGTTCTCCAAGGAACGACGCGACGAGGCGATCGAGCAGGGCAAGGACGCCATCGTCCGTGCGATGCGCAAGCAGAACCTGCCGATCCAGCGCATCCTCACCGGCGACTCACTGGTCACCCTCGCGCACGAGATGCGCTACTCGGACATCTCCGCGCTGTACGCGGCGATCGGCGAGGGCCATGTCACCGCGCAGAACATCGTCCAGAAGCTGGTGCAGGCCCTCGGCGGCGAGGAGGCGGCCACCGAGGAGATCGACGAGTCGGTGCCGCCGGCCCGCGGGCGGGGCCGCAAGCGCCGCTCCAACGCCGATCCCGGGGTCGTCGTCAAGGGCGTCGACGATGTCTGGGTCAAGCTGGCCCGCTGTTGCACACCGGTCCCCGGCGACCCGATCATCGGCTTCGTCACCCGCGGCAGCGGCGTCTCCGTGCACCGCAGCGACTGCGTGAACGTCGACTCGCTGTCCCGTGAGCCCGAACGCATCCTCGAGGTCGAGTGGGCGCCCACCCAGTCCTCGGTGTTCCTGGTCGCCATCCAGGTCGAGGCCCTGGATCGCTCCCGGCTGCTGTCGGACGTCACACGCGTGCTGTCCGACCAGCACGTCAACATCCTTTCCGCGGCCGTCCAGACCTCCCGCGACCGCGTAGCCACCTCCCGCTTCACCTTCGAGATGGGCGACCCGAAGCACCTCGGGCACGTCCTGAAGGCCGTACGGGGCGTAGAGGGTGTCTACGACGTGTACAGGGTGACTTCGGCCCGCAACCGGACGTAGGCCGGCCGGACTGGCCACAGCGCACGACCGGCACGACGGAGGGGCTCCCGTACCGCATGTACGGGAGCCCCTCCGTCGTGCCGGTCGCCGGCGTCAGCCGCCGAACTCCTGCAGCCCCTTCAAGGCCTGGTCCAGGAGCGCCTGGCGGCCCTCCAGTTCCCGCTCGAGCTTCTGGGCCCTGGAGCCGTTGCCCTGCGCCCGTGCCTGCTCGATCTGGCCCTTCAGCTTGTCCACGGCCGCCTGGAGCTGGCCGGTCAGACCCTCGGCACGCGCGCGTGCCTCCGGGTTGGTCCGGCGCCACTCGGTCTCCTCGGCCTCCTGCAGGGCCCGCTCCACGGTGTGCATCCGGCCCTCGACCTTCGGCCGGGCGTCCCGCGGTACATGACCGATGGCCTCCCACCGTTCGTTGAGCGCGCGGAACGCGGCACGGGCGGCCTTCAGATCCGTGATCGGCAGGAGCTTCTCGGCCTCCCCGGCCAGCTCCTCCTTGAGCTTGAGGTTCTCCGTCTGCTCCGCGTCACGCTCGGCGAAGACCGAGCTGCGGGCGGCGAAGAAGACGTCCTGGGCACCGCGGAAGCGGTTCCACAGGTCCTCCTCGTGCTCGCGCTGGGCGCGGCCTGCGGCCTTCCACTCCGACATCAGGTCCCGGTAGCGCGCCGCCGTCACACCCCAGTCCGTCGATTTCGACAGCCCCTCGGCCTCGGCGACCAGACGCTCCTTGGTCTTGCGGGCCTCCTCGCGCTGCGCGTCCAGATGCGCGAAGTGCTGCTTGCGCCGCTTGGAGAACGCCGACCGCGCGTGCGAGAAGCGGTGCCACAGCTCGTCGTCGGACTTGCGGTCCAGCCGCGGCAGGCCCTTCCAGGTGTCCACCAGCGCCCGCAGCCGCTCACCGGCCGCCCGCCACTGGTCCGAGCCCGCCAGCTCCTCCGCCTCGGCGACCAGCGACTCCTTGGCGTGGCGCGCCTCGTCGGACTGCTTCGCCCGCTGCGCCCTGCGCTCCTCGCGCCGGGCGTCCACCAGCTCCACGAGCTTGTCCAGCCGCACCCGCAGGGCAGCCAGGTCACCGACCGCGTGATGGGCGTCGACCTGCTCCCGCAGGTGCCCGATCGCCGTCATGGCGTCCTTCGAGGACAGGTCGGTGGTCTTCACTCGCTTCTCGAGGAGGCCGATCTCGACAACCAGGCCCTCGTACTTGCGCTCGAAGTAGGCCAGAGCCTCCTCGGGGGAGCCCGCCTGCCAGGAACCGACGACCTGCTCTCCGTCGGCCGTACGCACGTACACGGTCCCCGTCTCGTCGACGCGGCCCCACGGGTCGCTGCTCACAGCGCCTCCTCCACATGATGCCTGCGGAGGGCTCTGCTGCCCCCGGGCATCGTCCACAGTTTTCGTCACGGCCAACATAGGCGACCGACGGGATGCCTGTCCGCATCCCGCGCGACCGAAATTCCGCAGCTGGGCGGTCAGGATTTGGCGACCGTCGCCTTGTTGATGACGACCGTCGCGTTGGGGGGTCCGTCACCCGCTCCGGTGGTGTCACCGGCTCCGGCGATCTTCTTCAGGACCTTCAGGCCGGACTCCGAGACGGTGCCGAACGGCGTGTAGCTCGGCGGGAGCGGGCTGTCCTCGTACACCAGGAAGAACTGGCTGCCGCCGCTGTCCTTCTGCCCGGTGTTCGCCATGGCGACGGTGCCCGCCGGGTAGGTGCTGTCCTTGAGGCTCTCGTCCTTCAGGTTCTCGTCCGGAATCGTGTAGCCGGGACCGCCGGTGCCGGCGCCCGTCGGGTCACCGCACTGCAGCACGTAGATGCCGTTGGTGGTGATCCGGTGGCACGTGCTGTGGTCGAAGTAGCCCTCACCGGCCAGGAACTCGAACGAGTTGACGGTGTGCGGGGCCGCTGACGCCTTCAACGCCATGTCGATCGCGCCGCAGGTCGTCTCGAGCGTCATCGTGTACTTCGCCGACTTGTCGATGGAGATCGCCGGCTCCTTCTTCCAGGTCTTCGTCGCGACCTTGCCCTGTGCCGGCTTCTCGCACGGGTCGGGCGCCTTGCTCGGCGCCTCGGCGCTGGGCGTGACCTCCGCGTTCGCGTTGGACGTGTCCTCGTCCTGCTCGAACGCCCCGGCCGTGTACAGCCCGAGGCTGCCGACCAGCACCACACCGAGGACGGACGCGATCACTGAGTTGCGGATCCGCCCCTTGCGGCGTGCCTCGGTACGCCGCTGCTGCTGCCGCAAGAACTTCTCCCGGGCGAGCTGACGCCGCCGCTGCTCCTGGCTGACCACCGGGTTACTCCTCATGCCTCTCGTGTGCCGACCGAATACGCGTGCGGGCGGCGGACCGACTGACTGCGTGTGCCCCGTACCGTATATGGGTTGGCTGAGGAAACGGCAGCGCCGGTAGGCTCTGACCACGGGCGAAGCCCCGTGGCAAGCCTCCCGTACCGACACAACGAAGGACGAACGTGCTCATTGCCGGGTTCCCCGCCGGGGCCTGGGGGACGAACTGTTATCTCGTCGCCCCCGCCGCCGGTGAGGAGTGCGTGATCATCGACCCCGGCCACCAGGCCGCCCCCGGAGTCGAGGAGGCGGTCCGCAAGCACCGGCTGAAGCCCGTCGCGGTCGTCCTCACCCACGGTCACATCGACCACGTGGCCTCCGTCGTCCCCGTGTGTGGGGCGCACGACGTACCGGCCTGGATCCACCCCGACGACCGGTACATGATGAGCGACCCCGAGAAGGGCATCGGCCGCGCCATCGGCATGCCGCTGATGGGCGAGCTGACCGTCGGGGAGCCGGCCGACGTCAGGGAACTGGCCGACGGGACGAGGCTCGACCTGGCCGGTCTGCACCTGACGGTCGCGCACGCGCCGGGCCATACCAAGGGGTCGGTGACCTTCGGTCTGCCCGAGGCGGCGGACGTCCCGCCGGTGTTCTTCTCGGGCGACCTGCTGTTCGCCGGCTCCATCGGACGCACCGACCTGCCCGGCGGTGACACGGCCGAACTGCTCGACTCGCTGGCCCGCGTGTGCCTGCCGCTCGACGACTCGACCGTGGTGCTGGCCGGCCACGGCCCCCAGACGACCATCGGCCAGGAGCGCGCCACCAACCCGTATCTGCGGCAGGTGGCGGTGGACCGCCCAGGGCGCGGCACCGCCGACGCTCCCCGACGAGGAATGTGACAAGACCTTCCGTGAGCACCTTCAAGGCCCCCAAGGGCACCTACGACCTGATCCCGCCGGACAGCGCCACGTACCTCGCCGTCCGTGAGGCCATCGCCGCCCCGCTGCGCGGCTCCGGCTACGGCTACATCGAGACGCCCGGTTTCGAGAACGTCGAACTGTTCGCGCGCGGTGTCGGTGAGTCCACCGACATCGTCACCAAGGAGATGTACGCCTTCGAGACCAAGGGCGGCGACCGCCTCGCCCTGCGGCCCGAGGGCACGGCCTCCGTGCTGCGCGCGGCCCTGGAGGCCGGCCTGCACAAGGCGGGCAACCTCCCGGTCAAGCTCTGGTACTCCGGCTCGTACTACCGCTACGAGCGCCCCCAGAAGGGCCGCTACCGTCACTTCTCCCAGGTCGGTGCCGAGGCGATCGGTGCCGAGGACCCGGCGCTCGACGCCGAGCTGATCATCCTGGCCGACCAGGCGTACCGCTCCCTGGGGCTCAGCGAATTCCGCATCCTGCTGAACTCCCTGGGAGACAAGGAATGCCGCCCCGTCTACCGGGCCGCGCTCCAGGACTTCCTGCGCGGACTGGACCTGGACGAGGACACCCTGCGCCGCGCGGAGATCAACCCGCTGCGCGTCCTGGACGACAAGCGCGAAGCGGTGCAGAAGCAGCTGACCGGCGCCCCACTGTTGCGCGACTACCTGTGCGACGCCTGCAAGACCTACCACGAGGAGGTCCGCGAGCTGGTCACGGCCGCGGGCGTCGCCTTCGAGGACGACCCCAGGCTGGTGCGAGGACTGGACTACTACACGCGCACCACCTTCGAGTTCGTCCACGACGGTCTGGGCTCCCAGTCCGCGGTGGGCGGCGGCGGCCGCTACGACGGTCTCTCGGAGATGATCGGCGGCCCCGCGCTGCCGTCCGTCGGCTGGGCGCTCGGCGTCGACCGCACCGTGCTGGCCCTGGAGGCGGAGGGTGTCGGACTCGAGCTCCCGGTCACCACCAGCGTGTTCGCCGTCCCGCTCGGTGAGGAGGCCCGCCGAGTGCTGTTCGCCAAGGTCACCGAACTGCGCAAGAACGGCGTCGCCGCCGACTTCGCCTACGGCGGCAAGGGACTGAAGGCGGCGATGAAGGCGGCCAACCGCTCGGGTGCGCGCTACGCCCTGGTGCTCGGCGAACGCGACCTCGCCGAGGGCGTCGTCCAGCTCAAGGACATGGAGTCCGGCGAGCAGACCGCGGTGGGCGTCAACGAGATCGTGGCCGAGCTGGAGGCCCGACTGGGCTGACCCGCCCCTCCTCTCACGCGCATGAAGGCGCCGGTGTGTCCCAGCGGGCCCGGCGCCTTCGGCGTCGATGGACCCCGTGGAGTCAACACGGTGGGCGCCGATTCCATCGATCGGGGACTTAGGCTGGAGCGTATGTGCGGCCAGGGCACATACTGCGGCCGAAACCGTACGCCCGCGGGGACTGTCCGTACGCTCTTGTGGCCGGTGGACGGTGAACCCACAGCCACGTGCGGCACAATGGCCCTGCCCGAAGCAGGTCCACACTCTCCAGTGACGGAATCGGCGTGATGAGCAAGACGACAGTGAAGGACGTTTCCATCGAGCCCGACCCCGTGCCGGGGCCCGCCGCCGGGCCACCGCGCGAGGGCGCCGGCCGTGCGTTCGCCCTGCTGCTGGTCATCACCGGCGCCGCCGGTGTACTCGCCGCGTGGGTCATCACGCTGGACAAGTTCAAGCTGCTCGAGGCCAAGGTCAGGGGCGAGACGTTCGTCCCCGGCTGCAGCCTCAACCCGGTGGTCTCCTGCGGCAGTGTCATGGAGAGCGACCAGGCGAGCGTCTTCGGCTTCCCCAACCCGATGCTGGGCCTGGTGACCTACGGCATCGTCATCTGCGTGGGCATGAGTCTGCTCGCCGGAGCGCGCTTCCCGCGCTGGTACTGGCTCACCCTCAACGCGGGCACCCTCTTCGGCACCGTCTTCTGCGCCTGGCTGATGTTCCAGTCCCTGTACCGGATCAACGCCCTGTGCCTGTGGTGCTGTCTGGCCTGGGTCGCCACGATCATCATGTTCTGGTACGTCACGTCGTTCAACATCCGCCAGGGCTTCCTGCCCGCCCCCGGCCGGCTCAAGAGCTTCTTCGACGAGTTCACCTGGGTCATGCCCGTACTGCACATCGGCATCATCGGCATGCTGATCCTGACCCGCTGGTGGGAGTTCTGGACCAGCTGACCGGCGGTACCGCACCGACCCCGGGGTCACGAGGACCGTACCGACCGCGCGTCCGCGCTGTCGGTGCGGTCCTTTAGGGTTTCGGTGTGGAGCCAGACCTGTTCACCGCCGCAGCCGAAGACCGCCAGGAGAAGGACCCGACCGGCAGCCCTCTCGCCGTCCGGATGCGCCCGCGCACCCTCGACGAGGTGGTGGGCCAGCAACATCTGCTGAAGCCCGGATCACCCTTGCGCCGGCTGGTCGGCGAGGGCGCCTCCGGCCCCGCGGGCCCGTCCTCGGTGTTCCTGTGGGGACCGCCCGGCACCGGAAAGACGACCCTGGCCCACGTCGTGTCCAAGGCCACCGACCGGCGCTTCGTCGAACTGTCGGCGATCACCGCGGGCGTCAAGGAGGTCCGCGCGGTCATCGACGGCGCCCGCCGCGCTTCCGGCGGGTACGGCAAGGAGACCGTTCTCTTCCTCGACGAGATCCACCGCTTCAGCAAGGCCCAGCAGGACTCCCTGCTCCCCGCGGTCGAGAACCGCTGGGTCACGCTGATCGCCGCTACCACCGAGAACCCCTACTTCTCGGTCATCTCCCCGCTGCTGTCCCGCTCGCTCCTGCTCACCCTCGAACCCCTCACCGACGACGACATCCGGGACCTGCTCCACCGTGCGCTCGGCGACGAGCGGGGCCTGAAGGGCGCCCTCGCCCTCCCCGAGGACACCGGCGACCACCTGGTGCGCATCGCCGGCGGGGACGCCCGCCGCGCCCTGACCGCCCTGGAGGCCGCCGCGGGGGCCGCTCTGGACAAGGGCGAGACGGAGATCTCCCTGGCCACCCTGGAGGAGACGGTCGACCGGGCCGCCGTGAAGTACGACCGCTCCGGCGACCAGCACTACGACGTCGCCAGCGCCCTGATCAAGTCCATCCGCGGCTCCGACGTGGACGCCGCCCTGCACTACCTCGCCCGGATGATCGAGGCCGGCGAGGACCCCCGCTTCATCGCCCGCCGTCTGATGATCTCCGCCAGCGAGGACGTCGGCCTCGCCGATCCGAACGTGCTGCCCATCGCGGTCGCAGCCGCCCAGGCCGTCGCCATGATCGGCTTTCCCGAGGCCGCCCTCACCCTCAGCCATGCCACCATCGCCCTGGCCCTGGCCCCCAAGTCCAACGCGGCCACCACCGCGATCGGCGCCGCTCTCGACGACGTCCGCAAGGGACTGGCCGGGCCCGTGCCGGCCCATCTGCGCGACGGGCACTACAAGGGCGCGGCCAAACTGGGCCACGCCCAGGGGTATGTGTACCCGCACGACCTGCCCGAGGGCATCGCCCGGCAGCAGTACGCCCCCGACGCCCTCAAGGACCGCGCGTACTACGAACCCACCCGGCACGGAGCCGAGGCGCGGTACGCCGACGCGGTGGGGTGGACCAGGAAGCACCTCGGTCGGAAGCAGCCGTGAGCACCCTGTAGAATCTGCTGAAGCTGCGTCCCGCGTCCGGCCCCGCAAGGGAAACCGGCACCACCAGAGCGGGACATCCAGCCGGAGACCCGCCGCCCCCCGGGGCAGGGAATCCAGGAGCGTCGCGCACCGTCGAACGGTGTCGCGGGCAGCCCACCACCACCCGGATTCCCGGGACCGGCCGGTGGGCCACTCGCGTGCTGCACGTATGTGCCCAGACCAGGGGAGCGGCTGCCCGGCAGGTCCCGCGCGGACCCGCGGGGTTTCCCCGACTGCGGATGCGACCTCCCTTAACCCTGGTGAGCCGGAAACTTTGGAAAAGAGACAAAAACAGTGGCGAATCAGCCCCGCCCCAAGGTCAAGAAGTCGCGTGCCCTCGGTATCGCGCTGACCCCGAAGGCCGTCAAGTACTTCGAGGCCCGCCCCTACCCGCCGGGCGAGCACGGCCGCGGCCGCAAGCAGAACTCGGACTACAAGGTCCGTCTGCTGGAGAAGCAGCGTCTGCGCGCCCAGTACGACGTCAGCGAGCGTCAGCTCGTCCGCGCGTACGAGCGTGCCGCCAAGACGACGATCAAGACCGGTGACGCCCTCGTCATCGAGCTCGAGCGCCGCCTCGACGCCCTGGTCCTGCGTTCGGGCATCGCCCGCACGATCTACCAGGCCCGCCAGATGGTCACCCACGGCCACATCCAGGTCAACGGCAAGAAGGTCGACAAGCCCTCCTTCCGTGTCCGCCCGGACGACGTCGTGCAGGTCCGTGAGCGCAGCAAGGACAAGACGCTGTTCACGATCGCCCGCGAGGGTGGCTTCGCCCCCGACGGCGAGACCCCGCGCTACCTCCAGGTGAACCTCAAGTCCCTGGCATTCCGCCTGGACCGTGAGCCGAACCGCAAGGAGATCCCGGTGATCTGCGACGAGCAGCTCGTCGTCGAGTACTACGCCCGCTGACCCCAGCAGGCACGCGGTGACTCAGCCCGCCGTCTCCCCGCCCTTACGGGTGGGCGAGGCGGCGGGCTGCTGCGTGGGCGCCCCGACCGCCGTCTGCCGCACGCTCCCGTCCGGCGCCGGATCGCCCACCGCGGTGCCGGCCCCGCGCAGTGCCCGGCGGACCGCCTCGTCCTCGCTGAGCGGAGCCAGCGGTACCAGCCGCTTCCCGGCCACGGACAGCGCACGGCGTCCCACGGCGAGCACCCGCAGCCCCGGCGCCCGACGCAGCGGATCGGCCACCAGGTCGGCACAGGCGTCCACCAGGTGCTCGAACCCGTCCAGCACGAGCAGCAGCCGACGCTCCGACAGATGGCCCAGCAGCGTTTCGCGTGGCAGCCGGGTGGTGTGGTCCGTCAGGCCCAGCGCATCCACCACCACGTGGTCGACGAACTCCGCGTCCCCGAGCGCCGCCAGCTCCACCCGCCAGACCCTGTCCCGCGGCGCGCACCGCGCGGCCACCCGGGCGGCCAGCCGCGACTTGCCGACCCCGCCGGGCCCGGTCACCGTCACCAGCGGTGAGGCGGCAAGGGCCCGGGACAGTTCGTCCAGTTCCGCCGCACGGCCCACGAACACGTCCGGCTCCAGCGGCAGATTGCCGCTCGGGCCCCGCGGCGGGCCGCCGTCCGCCGACGCGTCGTCGTACCCGATTTCCCCCATGGAACACGGAGCGTACTGAATCGTGTTCAGTGCGTACGATCGCTTCCTCCGGCTCCGCCCGCGACGGGCGGTAATCCGGTACGGACTCCCGCCGGTGGCGCGATAGGCTCGGTGCACGAATTTCTCGATGTCTCAGGCACGTTTCTCAGGGAGCAGGTGCGCACAGTGTCCGGTGGAGAGGTGGCCGGAATCCTGGTGGCCGTGTTCTGGGCGATCCTGGTCTCCTTCCTTGCCGTCGCACTGGCGAGGCTGGCCCAGACGCTCCGGGCGACCACCAAGCTCGTGGCGGACGTGACCGACCAGGCCGTCCCGCTGCTGGCCGACGCCTCCACCGCGGTGCGCTCCGCGCAGACCCAGATCGAGCGGGTCGACGCGATCGCCTCCGACGTCCAGGAGGTCACCTCCAATGCCTCCGCCCTGTCGACCACCGTCGCCTCCACCTTCGGCGGCCCGCTGGTCAAGGTCGCCGCGTTCGGCTACGGCGTGCGCCGGGCCGTCAGCGGCCGCAGGGAGGACGCGCCCGCCAGGACGGACTCCGCCAGGACCGAGCCCGCGAAGGCGCCGGGCCGCACCGTGATCGTGGGCCGCACCGTCCCGGGCACGCGGCGGGCGAGGCGCACCCGGGGAAAGAAGGACTGACCCAGCGATGTTCCGCCGTACGTTCTGGTTCACCACCGGCGTCGCCGCAGGCGTGTGGGCCACCACCAAGGTCAACCGGAAACTGAGGCAGCTGACGCCCGAGAGCCTCGCCGCGACCGCGGCGAACAAGGCGATCGAGGCCGGCGGCCGCATCAAGGACCGGGCGGTGGACTTCGCACTCGACGTCCGCGACAACATGGCCCGGCGCGAGGCCGAACTGGGCGACGCCCTGGGCCTCGACGCCCCCGTCGGCCGGGAACTCCCGGGGCCCGGCCGGTACGCCGCCATCGAGAACCGAAACAGCCCGAAGAGCAACCCACGGTACGTCGAGGGCTCGGCGTACCTGACGAACCCGTACAACCGGAATGAGGACCACTGATGGAGTCGGCCGAGATCCGCCGCCGCTGGCTGAGCTTCTTCGAGGAGCGCGGGCACACCGTCGTCCCTTCGGCGTCGCTCATCGCGGACGACCCGACTCTGCTCCTCGTCCCGGCCGGCATGGTGCCCTTCAAGCCCTACTTCCTGGGCGAGGTCAAACCGCCCTTCGCACGCGCCACCAGCGTCCAGAAGTGCGTGCGCACACCGGACATCGAAGAGGTCGGCAAGACCACCCGGCACGGCACGTTCTTCCAGATGTGCGGCAACTTCTCCTTCGGCGACTACTTCAAGGAAGGCGCCATCAAGCTCGCCTGGGAGCTGCTCACCAGCTCCCAGGACAACGGCGGCTACGGCCTCGACCCCGAGCGCCTGTGGATCACCGTCTACAAGGACGACGACGAGGCCGAGCGCATCTGGCGCGACGTGGTCGGCGTGCCCGAGGAGCGCATCCAGCGCCTGGGCATGAAGGACAACTACTGGTCCATGGGCGTCCCCGGCCCCTGCGGCCCCTGCTCCGAGATCAACTACGACCGCGGCCCCGAGTTCGGCGCCGAGGGCGGACCCGCCGTCAACGACGAGCGGTACGTGGAGATCTGGAACCTCGTCTTCATGCAGTACGAGCGGGGCGAGGGCATCGGCAAGGACAACTTCGAGATCCTCGGGGACCTGCCGAGCCAGAACATCGACACGGGCCTCGGCCTGGAGCGGCTCGCCATGATTCTGCAGGGCGTGCAGAACCTGTACGAGATCGATACCTCCATGGCCGTCATCGACAAGGCCACCGCCCTGACCGGGGTCCGCTACGGCGACGCCCAGGACTCGGACGTCTCGCTGCGCGTGGTCACCGACCACATGCGCACCTCGGTCATGCTCATCGGCGACGGCGTCACCCCGGGCAACGAGGGCCGCGGTTACGTGCTGCGCCGCATCATGCGCCGCGCCATCCGTAACATGCGCCTCCTCGGTGCCACCGGCCCGGTCGTCAAGGACCTGGTCGACGTCGTCATCGACATGATGGGACAGCAGTACCCCGAACTGGTCACCGACCGCGAGCGGATCGAGAAGGTCGCCGTCGCCGAGGAGAACGCCTTCCTCAAGACGCTGAAGGCCGGCACCAACATCCTCGACACCGCCGTCACCGAGACCAAGCAGTCCGGTGGCACCGTCCTGTCCGGCGACCGGGCCTTCCTGCTGCACGACACCTGGGGCTTCCCGATCGACCTCACCCTGGAGATGGCCGCCGAGCAGGGCCTCTCCGTGGACGAGGACGGCTTCCGCCGCCTGATGAAGGAGCAGCGGGAGCGGGCCAAGGCCGACGCCCGGGCCAAGAAGACCGGCCACGCCGACCTCGGTGCCTACCGCGAGATCGCCGATCGGGCCGGCGCCACCGACTTCACCGGCTACAGCGACACCCAGGGCGAGTCCACCGTCGTGGGCATCCTGGTCGACGGCGTCTCCTCGCCGGCCGCCACCGAGGGCGACGAAGTGGAGATCGTCCTCGACCGCACCCCCTTCTACGCCGAGGGCGGCGGCCAGATCGGCGACACCGGGCGGATCAGGGCCGACTCCGGTGCCGTCATCGAAATCCGTGACTGCCAGAAGCCGGTCCCGGGCATCTACGTGCACAAGGGTGTCGTCCAGGTCGGCGAGATCACCCTCGGCGCCAAGGCCCACGCCTCCATCGACGAGCGCCGCCGCACGGCCATCGCCCGCGCCCACTCGGCCACCCACCTCACCCACCAGGCCCTGCGCGACGCCCTCGGCCCGACGGCCGCCCAGGCCGGTTCCGAGAACCAGCCCGGCCGCTTCCGCTTCGACTTCGGCTCGCCGTCCGCCGTTCCGACGACGGTGATGACCGATGTCGAGCAGAAGATCAACGAGGTGCTCGCCCGCGACCTGGACGTGCGCGCCGACGTCATGGGCATCGACGAGGCCAAGAAGCAGGGTGCCATCGCCGAGTTCGGCGAGAAGTACGGCGAGCGCGTGCGCGTGGTGACCATCGGCGACTTCTCCAAGGAGCTGTGCGGCGGCACCCACGTGCACAACACCGCCCAGCTGGGCCTGGTGAAGCTGCTCGGCGAGTCCTCCATCGGCTCCGGTGTGCGCCGTATCGAGGCCCTGGTCGGCGTGGACGCCTACAACTTCCTCGCCCGTGAGCACACGGTCGTCGCCCAGCTCCAGGAGCTGATCAAGGGCCGTCCGGAGGAGCTCCCGGAGAAGGTCTCCGCCATGCTCGGCAAGCTCAAGGACGCCGAGAAGGAGATCGAGAAGTTCCGCGCCGAGAAGGTGCTCCAGGCCGCCGGAGGCCTCGCCGAGTCCGCCAAGGACGTCCACGGCGTCGCCCTGGTGACCGGCCGGGTTCCGGACGGCACCACCGCGGACGACCTGCGCAAGCTGGTGCTCGACGTGCGCGGCCGCATTCAGGGCGGCCGGGCCGCCGTGGTCGCCCTGTTCACCACCGTCAACGGCAAGCCCCTCACGGTCATCGCCACCAACGAGGCCGCCCGTGAGCGCGGCCTCAAGGCCGGTGACCTGGTCCGCGCGGCCGCCAAGACCCTCGGCGGCGGCGGTGGCGGCAAGCCGGACGTCGCCCAGGGCGGCGGCCAGGACCCGGCCGCCATCGGCGACGCCGTGGACGCCGTCGAGCGGCTCGTGGCGGACACGGCCAAGTGAGCGGACCGGTGAACGATCCCTCGGGCGGCCGGGCCATGCGCCGCGGCCGCCGGCTCGCGATCGACGTCGGGGACGCCCGGATCGGGGTCGCCTCGTGCGACCCCGACGGGATCCTCGCCACCCCGGTCGAGACCGTCCCCGGCCGGGACGTCCCGGCGGCTCACCGGCGCCTTCGCCGGCTCGTGGAGGAGTACGAGCCGATCGAGGTCGTCGTCGGCCTTCCTCGCTCCCTCAAGGGGAGCGAGGGCCCCGCCGCGGTCAAGGTCCGAGGCTTCGCGCAGGAACTGGCCCGCGGGATCGCCCCGGTGCCCGTGCGCCTCATCGACGAACGGATGACGACGGTGACGGCGAGCCAGGGGCTGCGTGCCTCGGGCGTGAAGTCGAAGAAGGGACGCTCCGTCATCGACCAGGCCGCCGCCGTGATCATCCTCCAGCAGGCCCTTGAATCCGAACGGGTGTCAGGCAATGCACCCGGTGAGGGCGTCGAAGTGGCGAGGTGATCGCGGTACGGTAACGTTCCGCGCGATGCGGTGGCGTTCGAACAGCCGCCGCGAAAGAGAGGCGGAACGGACGCCGGCCACCCCCACAGCCGCGTGACCGCCGCCTCGCGGCTCTAGGGGATCGATGACTGAGTATGGCCGGGGCCAAGGCTCCGAACCGTGGCATCCGGACGACCCGTTGTACGGGGACGGCGGATGGGCAGGGCAGCAGACCCAGCAGGGTCAGCAGCCCCCCTACGACGGCCAGGCGCAGCACTACCCGCAGCAGCCGCAGCAGTACGGCGACTGGGGCACCGCCGAGCAGCAGGGCGGGTACGGACAGCAGCAGTACGCGCCGTACGACCAGCAGCAGGGCCACCAGCAGCAAGGTCACCAGCAGTACGACCAGCAGCAGTACGGCGAGCAGCACTACGGTCAGCAGTACGCCCCCCAGCAGGCACAGCACCCGGACCAGCAGCACCCGGACCAGCAGAACCCGGACCAGCAGAACCCGGACCAACAGCAGTACGACACGGGCGGCTGGCAGACCGGCGCCCAGGCCCACCCGCAGGACCCGTACGCTGCGGCCGACCCCACGGACCCGTACGGGCAACAGGGCGGGGCGTACGGCGCCCAGCAGTCCGACCCCTACGCGACCCCCGACGCCTACCCGCCGCCGGAGCCCCCGGCCCGTCGCAGCGCCGAGCCCCGAGGGCGGCCGGAGCAGGACGAGGCACCGGAGCCGCAGACCGACTGGGACCCGGGCCCCGACCAGGGTGAACACGCCTTCTTCTCGGGCGACGACGATGACGAGGGCGACGAGCCCGGCGGTCGTGGCGAGCGCCGTGGCAGGGGCGGCAAGGGCACCAAGGACAAGAAGCGCCGCAGTGGGGTCGCCTGCCTCGTGGTGGTGGTGGTCCTCGGCGGCGGTGGGGCCGCTGTGAGCTATGTCGGCTGGCAGTTCGTCAAGGATCGTTTCGGCAGCGCGCCGGACTTCGCGGGCGACGGGAACGGCGAGCAGGTGACCGTCACGATTCCCAAGGGCTCGACCGGGTACGCCATCGGCCAGGTGCTCAAGAAGGAAGGAGTCGTCAAGAGCGTCGACGCCTTCGTCGCGGCCCAGGCGAGCAACCCGCAGGGCGAGACACTCCAGGACGGCGTTTACACGCTCCAGCTGGAGATGTCGGCCGAGAGCGCGGTCGAGCTGATGCTCAGCCCGAAGAGCCGCGACAACCTGGTCATCCCCGAGGGCCTGCGCAACGGCACCGTCTACGAGCGCATCGACAAACGCCTCAAGCTCGACGACGGGACCACCGAGAAGGTCGCCGAGAAGGACTGGAAGAAGCTCGGTCTGCCCGACTGGGCGGTGAACGACGGGGACGTCAAGGACCCGCTGGAGGGCTTCCTCTACCCGTCCAGCTACGCGGTGGGCAAGGGGGCGAAGCCCGCGGACGTGCTGAAGGAGATGGTGGGCCGGGCCACCGACAAGTACGAGGAACTGCAGTTCCCGGAGAAGGCCGAGAGCCTCGGTCTCGAAGGGCCGTGGGAACTGGTCACGGTCGCAAGTCTGGTGCAGGCCGAGGGCAAGACCCACGACGACTTCCGCAAGATGTCCGAGGTCATCTACAACCGCCTCAAGCCCACCAACACCGAGACCAACCAACTGCTGCAGTTCGACTCGACGTACAACTACCTGCAGCAGGAAAGCAATATCCACATCAGCGAGTCCGAGATCAACAGCAACAAGGACCCGTACAACACCTACACACGCAAGGGCCTGCCGCCCGGCCCCATCGGCAACCCCGGTGACGACGCGCTGACCGCGGCGCTGAAGCCGACGAAGGACGGCTGGATCTACTTCGTGGCCACCGACGGCGTGAGCAAGACCGAGTTTGCAAGGACGCACGACGATTTTCTGAAGCTGAAGGACAAGTTCGATGCCAGCTCGGGCAACTGACCGTCGCCGGGCCGCCGTCCTCGGCTCCCCGATCGCCCACTCCCTCTCCCCGGTGCTGCACCGCACCGCCTACGCGGAGCTGGGCCTGGAAGGCTGGACGTACGACCGCTTCGACGTCGATGAGCAGGCCCTGCCGGGCTTCTTCGAGACGCTCGGGGACGACTGGGCCGGGCTGTCGCTGACCATGCCGCTGAAGCGGGCCGTGATCCCGTTGCTGGACGGGATCAGCGACAGCGCCGCCGCGGTCGACGCGGTCAACACCGTCGTGTTCACCGAGGACGGCCGCCTGACCGGCGACAACACCGACATCCCCGGCATGGTCGCCGCCCTGCGCGAGCACGGCATCGACAAGGTGGACACCGCCGCGATCCTCGGCGCCGGCGCCACCGCGTCGTCCGCGCTCGCCGCGCTGTCCCGGATCTGCACCGGTGAGGTCGTCGTCTACGTGCGCAGTGCCGCGCGCGGCACCGAGATGCGGCAGTGGGCCGAACGCCTGGACGTGACGGTGCGCATCGCCGACTGGGCCGACGCCGAGCAGGCCCTGCACGCCCCGCTGGTGGTCACCACGACCCCGGCGGGCGT
Source organism: Streptomyces sp. NPDC005774 (assembly GCF_042871645.1). NCBI lineage: Bacteria > Bacillati > Actinomycetota > Actinomycetes > Kitasatosporales > Streptomycetaceae > Streptomyces > Streptomyces sp. NPDC005774. The sequence continues at coordinate 21,683 of NZ_JBIAIV010000019.1, forward strand.
CACCGACAGCCTGGCCCGAGCCGTCCCGGAACGTCCCGCGGCCCTCTTCGACGTGCTCTACGACCCCTGGCCGACCGTGCTCGCGGCCCGCTGGTCGGCGTACGGCGACGCGGTCGTCGGCGGCCTCGACCTGCTGGTGCACCAGGCGGTGCTCCAGGTCGAGCAGATGACGGGGCGCTCCCCGGCCCCGTTGGACGCCATGCGAAAAGCAGGGGAGCGGGCGCTCGCGGCCCGATAGGGTCCCGTCCGGTTCCGCAGGGGGCGGAACCGGGGGGAGGGGCACGTGTTCACGTCCGCAGGCACGCCACTGGCATCCGTGAGGTCTCAGATCCTGAATGCCGTGCTGGGCTTTCCGCCCGGCTGGGTGCAGATCACGGTGCCGGCCCTGATCGTTCTCGTCTTCGTCGGGTCCTGTGCCGTCAAGATCAAGCACAGGGCCGCACACCGGCGCGCCACCGGCGCGGGCCGGCCGGTTCACGCGGCGGCCCAGTACGGGCAGGGCAGCGGAGCCGACTACCTGGGCCGGTACGCGCCGCAGCCCGGTCGGGCCGGCCGGCCCGCACCGCACGCCCCTGAGCAGGTCACGGCGGGGGAGAGCGGTGCCGACTTCCTCGGGGCCTACGCACCCGGGCAGCATCGCCCGGATGACGGCCGGGCCTGAACGGCCAGGACCGGCCTCCGGAGGCCGGGGCCACCGGGCCGGGGGACCGGACCGCCTCGCCAGGACCCCGGCACCGGCGGCTCTTCCGCCCCGTCGCCGCTCGTCCGACTGATGGACCGGCGACCGGACACGCCGCCCGAACGTGGGAGGATCGGACGTGGCGGGCCGGGGCCGCGCACCTCGTCGCGCCATAGCCGTACGCGACGCCGCGTGCGCGGGGCAGTACCGGGCGCGAGCATGGAGGAGCACCGTTGAGCAGGTTGCGCTGGCTGACCGCGGGGGAGTCCCACGGTCCCGCACTCGTCGCGACGCTGGAGGGTCTTCCCGCCGGCGTGCCGATCACCACGGACATGGTGGCGGACCATCTCGCGAGGCGGCGGCTGGGCTACGGCCGCGGTGCCCGGATGAAGTTCGAGCGGGACGAGATCACCTTCCTCGGCGGTGTCCGGCACGGCCTCACCCTCGGCTCCCCGGTCGCGGTCATGGTGGGCAACACCGAGTGGCCGAAGTGGGAACAGGTCATGGCGGCCGACCCGGTCGACCCCGAGGTGCTGGCCGGCCTCGCCCGCAACGCCCCGCTGACCCGTCCGCGCCCTGGCCACGCCGACCTCGCCGGCATGCAGAAGTACGGCTTCGACGAGGCCCGTCCGATCCTGGAGCGGGCCTCCGCGCGCGAGACCGCGGCCCGCGTGGCGCTGGGCGCGGTAGCCCGGTCGTACCTGAAGGAGACGGTCGGCATCGAGATCGTCTCCCACGTGGTGGAGCTGGCGGCCGCCCAGGCCCCCTACGGGGTGTACCCGACCCCGGCCGACGTGGAGCGGCTGGACGAGGACCCGGTGCGCTGCCTGGACACGGACGCGTCGAAGGCGATGGTCGCGGAGATCGACCAGGCCCACAAGGACGGCGACACCCTCGGCGGAGTCGTCGAGGTGCTGGCGTACGGCGTACCGGTCGGCCTCGGCTCGCACGTGCACTGGGACCGGCGGCTCGACGCCCGGCTGGCCGCCGCGCTCATGGGCATCCAGGCGATCAAGGGGGTGGAGGTCGGCGACGGCTTCGACCTGGCACGGGTGCCCGGCTCCCGGGCGCACGACGAGATCGTCGCCACCGACGAGGGCATCAAGCGCGCCTCGGGCCGCTCCGGCGGTACCGAGGGCGGTCTGACCACCGGTGAGCTGTTGCGGGTGCGGGCGGCGATGAAGCCGATCGCGACCGTACCGCGGGCACTGAAGACCGTGGACGTCGTCACCGGCGAGGAGACCGCCGCCCACCACCAGCGCTCCGACGTGTGCGCCGTGCCGGCGGCCGGCATCGTCGCCGAGGCCATGGTCGCCCTGGTCCTCGCGGACGCGGTCGCGGAGAAGTTCGGCGGCGACAGCGTCACCGAGACCCGCCGCAATGTGACGTCCTACCTCGAGAACCTGGCCATCCGGTGACTCCGCTGATCGTGCTGATCGGCCCGATGGGCGTCGGCAAGTCCACCGTCGGGCAACTGCTGGCCGAGCACCTGGGCGTCGGCTACCGGGACACCGACGACGACATCGTCGCCGGGACGGGCCGCAGCGTCGCCGAGATCTTCGTGGACGAGGGCGAGCCCGCCTTCCGCGCCCTCGAGAAGCAGGCGGTGCGCGCCGCGCTCGCCGAGCACGAGGGCGTCCTGGCCCTGGGCGGCGGCGCCGTCCTCGACGCCGACACGCGCGCGCTGCTCGCCGGGCAGCGGGTCGTCTACCTGTCGATGGGCGTCGAGGAGGCGGTCAGGCGCACCGGCCTCAACGTCGCCCGGCCGCTGCTCGCGGTCAATCCGCGCAAGCAGTGGCGCGAACTGATGGAAGCCCGGCGCCCGCTGTACGAGGAGGCCGCCACGGCCATCGTGGCCACGGACGGCCGCACGCCGGAAGAGGTCACCCGCTCCGCCCTGGACGCACTGGAGATGAAGCAAGCATGAGCAGCGAGGCAGTGACGCGGATCCACATCGGCGGCACCGCGGGCACCGACCCGTACGAGGTCCTGGTGGGCCGGCAGCTCCTGGGCGAGCTCGGCGGGCTGATCGGGACCGCCGCCAAGCGGGTCGCGGTCGTGCACCCCGAAGCCCTGGCCGAGACCGGCGAGGCGCTCCGCGCCGATCTCGCCGAGCAGGGCTACGAGGCCATCGCCATCCAGGTGCCGAACGCGGAGGAGGCCAAGACCGCCGAGGTCGCCGCCTACTGCTGGAAGGCACTCGGCCAGTCCGGTTTCACCCGCACCGACGTCATCGTCGGCGTGGGCGGCGGCGCCAGTACCGACCTGGCCGGGTTCGTGGCCGCCACCTGGCTGCGCGGGGTGCGCTGGATCGCGGTGCCGACCACGGTGCTGGCCATGGTCGACGCGGCCGTCGGGGGCAAGACCGGCATCAACACCGCCGAGGGAAAGAACCTCGTGGGCGCCTTCCACCCGCCCGCCGGCGTGCTGTGCGACCTCGCCGCCCTGGACTCCCTCCAGACCAACGACTACGTCTCCGGGCTGGCGGAGGTCATCAAGGCCGGCTTCATCGCCGACCCGGTGATCCTCGACCTCATCGAGGCCGATCCGCAGGCCGCCCGCACCCCGGCCGGCCCGCACACCGCCGAGCTCATCGAGCGCTCGATCCGGGTCAAGGCCGACGTCGTCTCCTCCGATCTGAAGGAGGCGGGCCGCCGGGAGATCCTGAACTACGGTCACACGCTCGGCCACGCCATCGAGAAGAACGAGCGCTACAAGTGGCGCCACGGCGCGGCGGTGTCGGTGGGTATGCACTTCGCCGCCGAACTCGGCCGGCTCGCCGGCCGGCTGGACGACGCCACCGCCGACCGGCACCGTGCCGTCCTCGAATCGGTCGGGCTGCCCCTGCACTACCGCCACGACCAGTGGCCCAGGCTGCTGGAGAACATGAGGGTCGACAAGAAGTCCCGCGGCGACCTGCTGCGCTTCATCGTCCTCGACGGCCTCGCCAAGCCCACCGTGCTGGAGGGACCGGACCCGGCGGTGCTGCTCGCCGCGTACGGAGAAGTCGCGAAGTAGCACCCGCGGACCCTGCCCCCGCCGGGCAAACCGGTGCCCGGCGGGGGCAAGCCGCTGCCCCGCCGGGCAATCGGCCCGGAGGGGCGGGCGCTCAGGGCCACTTTCGGCCGTTCATCGGACAACGGCAGGGGCGGTACCCGTTCGAACAGCCGCTCCGACGCTCTAGGCTGTCGGAGAGCGCGGGGACCCACCCTGCCATCAGTGCTTGTCGCCTGCGGCGAGTGAACCGAGCCCAGCAGACCGAGACGGAGTGGCACCGGATGCAGCACGCAGTGGGTCCTCCGCTGCCGCCGCCCCACCGACCGGGGCACGGACCGGCCGACGGCTGGTCACCGGCCGCACATCATCCTGGTGCGCACCCCCCTGGTGCGCACCCCCCGGGAGCGCACCAGGGGCCCGCCCCGGTGCCCGTGCCACCGCCGGCCCCCGGCTACCCCGGACCGGCGCCGCAGCCCATGGGCGTCCCGCAGTCCCCGCATCCGCCACCGGACACCACCGGGCACGTGCCGCTGCCGCCGGGCGGCCCCGTCGCCATGCCCAGTGCCCCGCAGGCCCCCGCGGCGGCCGACCCGGCCGGTACGACCCTCGCGGTCCTGCTCATAGGCCCCGCGGGCGCCGGGAAGACCAGCGTCGCCAAGTACTGGGCGGAGCACCGCCGGGTACCGACCGCACACATCAGCCTGGACGACGTACGGGAGTGGGTGCGGTCCGGCTTCGCCGATCCGCAGACCGGGTGGAACGACCACTCGGAGGCGCAGTACCGGCTGGCCCGCCGCACCTGCGGCTTCGCCGCGCGCAACTTCCTCGCCAACGGGATCTCCTGCATCCTCGACGACGCCGTCTTCCCCGACCGCCCGGTCGTCGGCCTCGGTGGCTGGAAACGGCATGTGGGGCCCGGCCTGCTGCCGGTCGTGCTGCTGCCCGGTCTGGACATCGTCCTGGAACGCAACGCCGAGCGGTCCGGCAACCGCCGCCTCGGCGACGAGGAGGTCGCCCGCATCCACGGCCGCATGGCCGGCTGGTACGGCTCGGGCCTCCCGATCATCGACAACTCCCAGCTCGGCATACCGGAAACGGCCGACGTCCTGGACGACGTCCTCGCCAGGTCCATCGCCAGTCCTCCGTCCTGGTGAGCCACGCGGTGCGGCCGGGCCCACCAGCAGCGCCCGCACGCCTGCAGTGGGCAGGCGCGGTGTGTTCCCGTCGGCCGGAGCCGCCGGAGCCGCCGGACAGGCCCTGAGGGCCGCTCGGCCCACTGTCTCCGGCTCGCCGTGGTGGTGCCCCCGAACGCCATCCGTGCCGGGCCCCATCGGGCGCCGCGGCCGGGTGTCCCGGCCGTTCCGTGCCGGGCATCCTCACCCGTCCCCGTCCCCGTCCCTCTCTCCTTCCCACCCCCCGGACACGGTCGCAGCAGTCCGCCCGGGGTCGCACGGCGTCGGTACCTCGTCGCGCTGCCCCGGGACGCTGTCGGGACCCGCCGCCCACTCGGACCTCTCGACCGGCGGTTTTCGGCCACCGCTCATAGGCTCGGGACATGTCTGAGGTGTACGCGCTCCGCCGGACGCGGCTGAGGGAATGCTGCAACGCGGGGGGCAGCGCGGCGGCGCTGGTCACCCGGCCCGCCAATGTGCGCTACCTCGCGGGCCCCGCCCCCGAAGGCGCCGTGCTGCTGCTGAGTCCGGCCGAGGACTTCCTGGTGTGCGCCGGGCTGCCCGACGACCGTGGTGAGCAGAGCCGGCCCGACGAGGCGCTGCGGGTGCACGTCGTGCCCGGCACCGGCGGTGATCCCGCCGTCGAGGCCGCCGGGCTCGCCGCCGCCGGGGACGCCGACTCCCTCGCCGTCGAGGAGCACCACCTCACGGTGACCCGGCACCGCGCCCTCCGCTCGGTCGCCCCCGGGCTGCGCCTGGCCAACGTCGGCGGTGCCGTCGAACAGCTCCGGGTGGTCAAGGACGAGGAGGAGATCTCCTGTCTGCGTATCGGCGCGGAGATCGCCGACCAGGCCCTCGGCGAGCTGCTGGAATCCATCCTCGTCGGTCGCACCGAACGCCATCTCGCGCTGGAACTGGAGCGCCGCCTGGTCGACCACGGTGCCGACGGCCCCGCCTTCGCCACCTCCGTCGCCACCGGCCCGAACGCCGGGCGGCCCGGTCACCGGCCCACCGACCGGCGGGTGGAGGAGGGCGACTTCCTCTCCGTCTGTCTCGGCGCCGCCTACCGCGGGTACCGCTGCGAGATCGGCCGTACGTTCGTCATCGGCACCGCTCCCGCGGACTGGCAGATCGAGCTGTACGACCTCGTCTTCACCGCTCAGCGGGCCGGCCGGGAGTCCCTCCTACCCGGTGCCGCCTGCCGTGACGTGGACCGCGCGGCCCGCCAGGTGCTGGACAGCGCGGGGTACGCGGCGGCCCTTCCGGCGCTCACCGGACACGGGGTCGGACTCGAAATCGACGAGGACCCTCAACTGACCCCCGGGACCATGGGTAAACTGGACGCTTGTGTGCCGGTCACCGTCGAACCGGGGGTCCACCTCCCGGGCCGGGGCGGTGTCCGGATCGATGACACGCTCGTCGTGCGCCCCGAGGCGGACGGCGGACCCGAGCTACTCACCATCACGACCAAGGAGCTGCTGGCGCTCTAGCTTCGCGCCGAGTGCCGGCCCCGAGTCGTCTCACGTCAGTCCAGGAGATTCCGCAACGTGGCTTCCACGAACGACCTCAAGAATGGCATGGTGCTCAAGCTCGAAGGCGGCCAGCTCTGGTCCGTCGTCGAGTTCCAGCACGTCAAGCCCGGCAAGGGCCCGGCCTTCGTGCGCACCAAGCTCAAGAACGTGCTCTCCGGCAAGACCGTCGACAAGACCTTCAACGCCGGTGTGAAGGTCGACACGGCCACCGTCGACAAGCGGGACATGCAGTTCTCCTACATGGACGGCGACTACTTCGTCTTCATGGACATGGAGACCTACGACCAGCTGCACATCGACCGCAAGGTCGTCGGCGACGCCGCCCACTTCCTCGTCGAGGGCTTCGAGGCCACCGTCGCGCAGCACGAGGGCGAGGTGCTCTTCGTCGAGCTCTCGGCCGCCGTCGAGCTGACCGTCGCCGAGACCGAGCCGGGCGTCCAGGGCGACCGCTCCACCGGTGGCACCAAGCCGGCCACGCTGGAGACCGGGCACCAGATTCAGGTCCCGCTCTTCATCACCACCGGTGAGAAGATCAAGGTCGACACCCGCACGAGCGACTACCTCGGCCGGGTGAACAGCTAACCGTGGCTGCCCGCAACACGGCTCGCAAGCGCGCCTTCCAGATCCTCTTCGAGGGCGACCAGCGCGGCGCCGACGTCCTGACGGTCCTGGCGGACTGGGTCCGGCACTCCCGGTCCGACACCCGGCAGCCGCCGGTGAGCGAGTACACGATGCAGCTGGTCGAGGGCTACGCGGAACACGCGTCGCGCATCGACGAGCTGATCTCCCAGTACTCGGTCGGCTGGACCCTGGACCGCATGCCGGTCGTCGACCGCAACATCCTGCGTCTCGGCGCGTACGAGCTGATCTGGGTCGACGAGACTCCGGACGCCGTCGTCCTCGACGAGATGGTGCAGATGGCGAAGGAGTTCTCCACGGACGAGTCGCCCTCGTTCGTCAATGGCCTCCTCGGCCGGTTCAAGGAGCTCAAGCCCTCGCTCCGCCGCGACGAGGTCTGATCCGGCACCGGCCGGCCGTACAGGCCCGGACCGGCACAGACACGCCGGAGGGCCCGCAGCACGACCGCTGCGGGCCCTCCGGCGTGCCCGGGGCTCCCCCCCCGGCCGCCCTGACCTGATCCTCGGCCCGCAGAAGGAACGCAGAACGAACGCCGCCGGGGCGGGGGCGCCCGGGGCGGGGGGGGGGGCCCCCCCCCGCCGGGGGTGGGGGGGGGGGGGGGGGGGCCCCCCCCGCGGGGCCGCCGCCCCCCCCCCCCCCCCCCCCCCCCCCCCCCCCCCCCCCCGCCCCCCCCACCCCCCCCCCCCGCCGGGGGGGGCCCCCCCCCCCCCCCGGCCCCCCCCCCCCCCGGCGGTACGTTTCTGCTCGGGCGGTGGTGCGATCAGCTCTCGTCGTGCGAGGCGACCGCGCGACGCGCGTCCGGATCCAGTACGCCCCAGTTGATCAGCTGCTCGGTGAGGACCGAGGGCGACTGGTCGTAGATCACGGCGAGCGTGCGCAGGTCGTCCTGGCGGATCGAGAGCACCTTGCCGTTGTAGTCGCCGCGCTGGGACTGGATCGTCGCCGCGTACCGCTGCAACGGGCCGGCCTTCTCCGGCGGCACCGTGGCCAGCCGCTCCAGGTCGAGGACCAGCTTCGGCGGCGGCTCGGCGGCGCCGCCCGGAGTGGTACCGGGAAGCAGTTCCTGCACCGGAACGCCGTAGAAGTCCGCCAGCTCGGCAAGACGCTGAACGGTCACTGCGCGGTCGCCGCGCTCGTACGAACCGACCACGACCGCCTTCCAGCGGCCCTGGGACTTCTCCTCGACACCGTGGAGGGAAAGGCCCTGCTGGGTGCGGATCGCGCGGAGCTTGGCCCCGAGTTGTTTGGCGTATTCGCTGGACATATAGCTCCCCGGCACTGTGTCGACGCGACCGGCATGATTTCCGAGCCGCGCGGCTGGTAACTCACTGTGAGGTTACGCAGAGTTACTCTCGCCCGTCAAGCCGAACGGTCCACACCGACTCTTCCGGAGCCGGCGCGGACCGTTGCGCCAACGGAGTGGCCGACGGTGGCAGGAGGGGGAATCATAGGTGTCGCTCCCCACCTGATAGCGTGGCCGACGTAATCCCGACGTCCTTTAAGGTCCGTCCCGTGAGGCGGAGAAGGAGGTCCGTTCACATGGACACGCACTCCGACGCGCGGCCCGTTCTCGAAGGCCCCGACATCGCGCGGGTACTGACCCGCATCGCCCACGAGATCGTCGAGCGCGCCAAAGGCGCCGACGACGTGGTGCTCCTCGGCATCCCGACCCGGGGCGTCTTCCTCGCCCAGCGGCTCGCCGCCAAGCTCGAGCAGGTCACCGAGCGCAAGGTCCCGGTCGGCTCGCTCGACATCACCATGTACCGCGACGACCTGCGCATGCACCCGCCGCGCGCCCTGGCCCGCACCGAGATCCCCGGCGACGGCATCGACGGCCGGCTGGTCGTCCTCGTCGACGACGTGCTCTTCTCCGGGCGTACCATCCGTGCCGCCCTCGACGCGCTGAACGACATCGGGCGCCCGCGCGCGGTGCAGCTCGCCGTCCTCGTCGACCGCGGCCACCGCGAACTGCCCATCCGCGCCGACTACGTCGGCAAGAACCTCCCGACGTCGTTGCGGGAGACGGTCAAGGTCCTGCTCGCCGAGGAGGACGGTCGCGACACCGTGCTGCTCGGCGCCAAGCAGCCCTCCCCGTAGCGATCCGGGCGCGCGGCACCCACGCGCGCCGGCCCGGTGCGCCGTCACGTCCCGGGCTGCCCGGATTCTCCCGTTCTTCCGAATGAACTGCCTTACGGAGCCTGAAAGATGCAGCGTCATCTCATCTCGGCCGCCGACCTCACCCGCGACGACGCCGTCCTGATCCTCGACACCGCCGAGGAGATGGCCCGGGTCGCCGACCGGCCGATCAAGAAACTGCCGACCCTGCGCGGCCGGACCGTCGTCAACCTCTTCTTCGAGGACTCCACCCGGACCCGGATCTCCTTCGAGGCCGCCGAGAAGCGGCTGTCCGCGGACGTCATCAACTTCACCGCCAAGGGGTCCAGCGTCTCCAAGGGCGAGTCGCTCAAGGACACCGCCCAGACCCTGGAAGCCATGGGCGTCGACGCCGTCGTCATCCGGCACGGCGCCTCCGGAGCCCCGTACCGGCTGGCCACCTCCGGCTGGATCGACGCGCACGTCATCAACGCCGGCGACGGCACCCACCAGCACCCCACCCAGGCCCTGCTCGACGCCTTCACCATGCGGCGCCGGCTCGTCGGCCGGGACACCGGGATCGGCCAGGACCTCTCCGGCCGGCGCATCACGCTGGTCGGCGACGTCCTGCACAGCAGGGTCGCCCGCTCCAACGTCGACCTGCTGCACACCCTGGGCGCCGAGGTCACCCTCGTCGCCCCGCCGACGCTGCTGCCGGTCGGCATCGAGGCCTGGCCCTGCGAGGTCTCCTACGATCTCGACCGCACCCTGCCCAAGTCCGACGCCGTGATGATGCTGCGCGTGCAGCGCGAGCGCATGAAGGCCGCGTTCTTCCCGACCGAGCGCGAGTACTCACGGCGCTACGGCCTCGACGGCGAGCGCATGCGACGGATGCCCGAACACGCGATCGTGATGCACCCCGGCCCCATGGTCCGGGGCATGGAGATCACCGCCGAGGTGGCCGACTCCGAGCGCTGCACCGTCGTCGAACAGGTCACCAACGGGGTCTCCATCCGGATGGCCGTCCTGTACCTGCTGCTCGGGGGCAACGAACCCGCCCTCACCCACGCCGCCCGCACCACGGAGGAGAAGTAACACGATGAGCAAGACCCTGATCCGCGGTGCGAAGGTGCTCGGCGGCGACCCGCAGGACGTGCTGATCGACGGAGGGACCGTCGTGGCCGTCGGCACCGGGCTGAGCGCCGAGGGCGCCGGTCGTGCCGGAGACGCGCAGGAGGTGACCGTCGTCGAGGCGGACGGCAAGGTGCTGCTGCCCGGCCTGGTCGACCTGCACACCCATCTGCGCGAGCCCGGCCGCGAGGACTCCGAGACGGTGCTGACCGGCACCCGCGCGGCGGCGAGCGGCGGCTACACCGCCGTGTTCGCCATGGCCAACACCTTCCCCGTCGCCGACACCGCCGGCGTCGTCGAGCAGGTCTGGCGGCTCGGCAAGGAGCACGGCTACTGCGACGTACGGCCCGTCGGCGCCGTCACCGTCGGCCTGGAGGGCAGCACGCTCGCCGAACTGGGCGCCATGCACGAGTCCGCGGCCGGCGTCACCGTCTTCTCCGACGACGGCAAGTGCGTCCACGACGCCGTGATCATGCGGCGTGCCCTGGAGTACGTGAAGGCCTTCGACGGCGTCGTCGCCCAGCACGCGCAGGAGCCCCGGCTGACCGAGGGCGCCCAGATGAACGAGGGCGTCGTCTCCGCCGAGCTGGGCCTGGGCGGCTGGCCGGCCGTCGCCGAGGAGTCGATCATCGCCCGGGACGTGCTGCTCGCCGAGCACGTCGGCTCCCGCGTCCACATCTGCCACCTGTCGACCGCGGGCAGCGTCGAGATCGTCCGCTGGGCCAAGTCCCGCGGCATCGACGTCACCGCCGAGGTCACCCCGCACCACCTCCTGCTCACCGACGAGCTGGTCCGGTCGTACAACCCGGTCTACAAGGTCAACCCGCCGCTGCGCACCGAGCGGGACGTCATGGCACTGCGCGAGGCGCTCGCCGACGGCACGATCGACATCGTCGCCACCGACCACGCCCCGCACCCGCACGAGGACAAGGACTGCGAGTGGGCCGCCGCGGCCATGGGCATGGTCGGCCTGGAGACCGCGCTGTCCGTGGTCCAGGAGACCATGGTGGACACGGGCCTGCTGGACTGGGCCGGCGTCGCCGACCGGATGTCCTTCACGCCCGCGCGCATCGGACGGGCCGAGGGCCACGGCCGACCCGTCTCGGCGGGTGAGCCGGCCAACCTCACACTCGTCGACACGGCATACCGTGGTTCCGTGGACCCCGCGGGCTTCGCCTCGCGCAGCCGCAACACCCCGTACGAGGGCCGCGCGCTGCCGGGCCGTGTCACGCACACCTGGCTCCGGGGCACGGCCACGCTCATCGACGGGAAGCTCACGTGACACCTGTAATCCTGCTGGCCGCCGAGAGGGAATCGGCGGAAGTGACCGACTGGGCCGCCCGGATCGGCTGGGTCGTCGGACTCGCCCTCTTCGTCGCGCTCGTCTACTGGCTGATGCGCGAGGGCTGGAAATGGCGCGGCACCCTCCAGGGCGACCTGCCCGAGCTGCCCACCCGCCCGTCTCCCACCACCACCCTCAACCGAGGCGGCGAGCCGCCGCTGTCTGGAATGCCGGAGTCGCGGGGGGCGGCGAAACTGACGATGAGCGGCCGCTACCACGGCTCCACCACCGCCGGGCAGTGGCTGGACCGCATCGTGGCGCACGGCCTGGGCACCCGCAGCCGGGCCGAGCTCACCCTGACGGACGCGGGACTGGACGTCGTGCGCCCCGGCGCGACCGATTTCTTCGTCCCCGTCGCCGCGCTGCGCGAGGCCCGGCTCGACAAGGGCATCGCCGGCAAGGTCCTCACCGAGGGCGGTCTGCTCGTCGTGACCTGGGCGCACGGCGACAAGCTGATCGACTCCGGCTTCCGCTCGGACCACGCGGCCGAGCACACCGCATGGGTCGAGACCCTGAACAACATGATCAACAAGACGGAAACGGAAGGCGCACGATGACGACCTCCACCAGGGGAGCCGCCAGGACTCCCGCCGTACTCGTCCTCGAGGACGGCCGGATCTTCCGCGGCCGTGCCTACGGGGCAGTGGGGGAGACCTTCGGCGAAGCCGTGTTCTCCACCGGCATGACCGGCTACCAGGAGACCCTCACCGACCCGTCCTACCACCGCCAGGTCGTGGTCATGACCACCCCGCACGTCGGCAACACCGGCGTCAACGACGACGACCCCGAGTCCCGGCGGATCTGGGTCGCCGGCTACGTCGTGCGCGACCCCGCGCGCGTGCCGTCCAACTGGCGCTCCCGCCGCGCCCTGGACGAGGAACTCGCCGCCCAGGGTGTCGTCGGCATCAGCGGCATCGACACCCGTGCGCTCACCCGCCACCTGCGCGAGCGGGGCGCCATGCGCGTCGGCATCTTCAGTGGCGACACCGTGCCGGACGACGCCACCCTGCTGGCCCGCGTCCAGGAAGTCCCCCCGATGAAGGGCGCCGACCTCGCAGCCGAGGTCGCCACCCGCGAGCCCTACGTCGTCCCGGCGGTCGGCGAGAAGAAGTTCACGGTCGCCGCCGTCGACCTCGGGATCAAGGGCATGACCGCGCAGCGCATGGCCCAGCGCGGCATCGAGGTGCACGTGCTGCCCGCGAACGCCACCGTGGACGATGTCTACGCGGTCGAACCCGACGGCGTGTTCTTCTCCAACGGACCCGGCGACCCCGCCACCGCCGACCACCCCGTCTCCGTGATGCGGGCCGTCCTGGAGCGAGGCACCCCGCTGTTCGGGATCTGCTTCGGCAACCAGATCCTCGGCCGTGCCCTCGGCTTCGGCACCTACAAGCTGAAGTACGGCCACCGCGGCATCAACCAGCCGGTCCAGGACCGTGCGACCGGCAAGGTCGAGATCACCACGCACAACCACGGGTTCGCCGTCGACGCCCCCCTCGACCAGGTCTCCGACACCCCGTTCGGCCGCGCCGAGGTGTCCCACGTCTGCCTCAACGACAACGTGGTGGAAGGGCTCCGGCTGCTCGACAAGCCGGCCTTCAGTGTCCAGTACCACCCGGAAGCGGCAGCGGGCCCGCACGACGCCGCCTACCTGTTCGACCGCTTCGTTTCCCTGATGGAGGGCCAGCGTGCCTAAGCGCACCGATATCCAGTCCGTCCTGGTCATCGGCTCCGGCCCGATCGTCATCGGCCAGGCCGCCGAGTTCGACTACTCCGGCACCCAGGCGTGCCGGGTCCTGAGGGCCGAGGGCCTTCGGGTGATCCTGGTCAACTCCAACCCGGCGACGATCATGACCGACCCGGAGATCGCCGACGCCACCTACGTCGAGCCCATCACCCCCGAGTTCGTCGAGAAGATCATCGCCAAGGAGCGGCCGGACGTCCTGCTGCCCACCCTGGGCGGCCAGACGGCCCTCAACACCGCGATCTCGATGCACGAGAACGGCGTCCTGGAGAAGTACGGCGTCGAGCTGATCGGCGCCAACGTGGAGGCCATCAACAAGGGCGAGGACCGCGAACTGTTCAAGGGCGTCGTGGAGGAGGTCCGCCGGAAGACCGGGCACGGTGAGTCCGCCCGCTCGGTCATCTGCCACACCATGGACGAGGTCGTGGCCGGCGTCGACGAGCTCGGCGGCTACCCGGTCGTGGTCCGGCCCTCCTTCACCATGGGCGGCGCCGGCTCCGGCTTCGCCCACGACGAGGACGAACTGCGCCGCATCGCCGGACAGGGCCTCACCCTCTCGCCGACCACCGAGGTGCTCCTCGAGGAGTCCATCCTCGGCTGGAAGGAGTACGAGCTGGAACTGATGCGCGACAAACACGACAACGTGGTCGTCGTCTGCTCCATCGAGAACTTCGACCCCATGGGCGTGCACACCGGCGACTCCATCACCGTCGCGCCCGCGATGACGCTGACCGACCGCGAGTACCAGACCCTGCGCGACATCGGCATCGCCGTCATCCGCGAGGTCGGGGTCGACACCGGCGGCTGCAACATCCAGTTCGCGGTGAACCCCGAGGACGGGCGCATCATCGTCATCGAGATGAACCCGCGCGTGTCACGGTCCTCGGCGCTGGCCTCCAAGGCGACCGGTTTCCCGATCGCCAAGATCGCCGCCAAGCTCGCCGTCGGCTACACCCTCGACGAGATCCCCAACGACATCACGCGGGTGACTCCGGCCTCCTTCGAGCCGACCCTGGACTACGTGGTCGTCAAGGCCCCGCGGTTCGCCTTCGAGAAGTTCCCGAGCGCCGACTCCACCCTCACCACCACCATGAAGTCGGTCGGCGAGGCCATGGCCATCGGCCGCAACTTCACCGAGGCGTTCCAGAAGGCGCTGCGCTCGCTGGAGAAGAAGGGCAGCCACTTCACCTTCGTCGGCGAGCCCGGCGACAAGGCCGAACTCCTGCGCGAGGCCGTCCGCCCGACCGACGGCCGCATCAACTCCGTCATGCAGGCCATCCGCGCGGGCGCCACGCCCGAAGAGGTCTTCGAGCACACCAAGATCGACCCCTGGTTCGTCGACCAGCTCTTCCTCATCAAGGAGATCGCCGACGAGTTGTCCGAGGCGCCCGAGCTGACCGCCGGCCTGCTCGCCGAGGCCAAGCGGCACGGCTTCTCCGACCAGCAGGTCGCCGAGATCCGCGGCCTGCGCGAGGACGTCGTCCGCGAGGTCCGGCACGCCCTCGGCATCCGCCCGGTCTACAAGACGGTCGACACCTGCGCCGCCGAGTTCGCCGCGAACACGCCGTACTTCTACTCCTCCTACGACGAGGAGACCGAGGTCGCCCCGCGCGAGAAGCCCGCGGTGATCATCCTGGGCTCCGGCCCGAACCGCATCGGCCAGGGCATCGAGTTCGACTACTCCTGCGTCCACGCCTCCTTCGCGCTGAGCGACGCCGGGTACGAGACCGTGATGGTCAACTGCAACCCGGAGACCGTCTCCACCGACTACGACACCTCCGACCGGCTGTACTTCGAGCCGCTCACCCTGGAGGACGTCCTGGAGATCGTCCACGCCGAGCAGCAGGCCGGCCCGGTCGCGGGCGTGATCGTCCAGCTCGGCGGCCAGACCCCGCTGGGCCTCTCCCAGGCCCTCAAGGACAACGGAGTACCGGTCGTCGGCACGCCTCCCGAGGCCATCCACGCGGCCGAGGACCGGGGCGCCTTCGGCCGGGTCCTCGCGGAGGCCGGCCTGCCGGCCCCCAAGCACGGCACCGCCACCACCTTCACCGAGGCCAGGGCCATCGCCGACGAGATCGGCTACCCGGTCCTCGTCCGCCCGTCCTACGTGCTCGGCGGCCGCGGCATGGAGATCGTCTACGACGAGACCCGCCTCGAGTCCTACATCGCCGAATCGACCGAGATCAGCCCCTCCCGGCCGGTGCTGGTCGACCGGTTCCTCGACGACGCCATCGAGATCGACGTCGACGCGCTCTACGACGGCGATGAGCTCTACCTCGGCGGCGTCATGGAGCACATCGAGGAGGCCGGCATCCACTCCGGCGACTCGGCGTGCGCCCTGCCCCCGATCACCCTGGGCGGCCACGACATCAAGCGGCTGCGCGCCTCCACGGAGGCCATCGCGCGCGGCGTCGGGGTGCGCGGCCTGATCAACATCCAGTTCGCGCTGTCCGGGGACGTCCTCTACGTCCTGGAGGCCAACCCGCGCGCCTCGCGCACCGTCCCCTTCACCTCGAAGGCGACGGCGGTGCCGCTGGCCAAGGCGGCCGCCCGGATCTCGCTCGGCGCGACCGTCGCCGGGCTCCGCGCGGAGGGCCTGCTCCCGGCCCGGGGCGACGGCGGCGACCTCCCGCTCGACGCGCCGATCTCCGTCAAGGAGGCAGTGCTGCCGTGGTCGCGCTTCCGCGACATCCACGGCCGCGGCGTCGACACGGTCCTCGGCCCGGAGATGCGCTCCACCGGCGAGGTCATGGGCATCGACTCCGCGTTCGGCACCGCGTACGCCAAGTCGCAGGCGGGCGCCTACGGCCCGCTGCCCACCAAGGGCCGCGCCTTCATCTCGGTCGCCAACCGCGACAAGCGCTCGATGATCTTCCCCGCGCGCGAGCTCGTCGCCCACGGCTTCGACCTGCTCGCCACCTCCGGCACCGCCGAGGTCCTCAAGCGCAACGGCATCAACGCCACCGTCGTGCGCAAGCAGTCCGAGGGCACCGGCCCGAACGGCGAGAAGACCATCGTCCAGCTGATCCACGACGGCGAGGTCGACCTCATCGTCAACACGCCGTACGGCACCGGCGGCCGCCTCGACGGCTACGACATCCGTACGGCCGCCGTGGCACGGTCCGTGCCGTGCCTGACGACGGTCCAGGCGCTCGCCGCCGCGGTCCAGGGCATCGACGCCCTCAACCGCGGCGAGGTCGGCGTCCGCTCGCTCCAGGAACACGCGCAGCACCTGACAGCGGCCCGCGACTGACGGCCCCGAGGGGGACACCGGAAACGGTGTCCCCCTCTTCATGAGGCTCTTCAGGCCCTTCACGAGGACACAGGCATGTACAAGTACTTCTTCCCTCTGGTGTTCCGGCGGATGGATCCGGAGCGGGCCCATCACCTCGCCTTCCGCTGGATCCGTCTCGTCGCGCGCGTCCCCGGTCTGCGCACCTTCGTCGCCGCCGCGCTCGCGCCCCGTCACAGGGAACTGCGCACCGAGGCCCTCGGCCTGCGGCTGCACAGTCCCTTCGGGCTCGCCGCCGGCTTCGACAAGAACGCCGTCGGCGTCGACGGCATGGCGATGCTCGGCTTCGACCACGTCGAGATCGGCACGGTGACCGGCGAGCCGCAGCCCGGCAACCCGAAGAAGCGGCTGTTCCGGCTGGTGGCGGACCGCGCGCTGATCAACCGCATGGGCTTCAACAACGAGGGCTCGCTGGCCGTAGCCGCCCGCCTGGCCTCCCGTACGCCCGTCTTCAGGACGGTCGTCGGCGTCAACATCGGCAAGACCAAGGCCGTGCCCGAGGACGAGGCCGTCGGCGACTACGTGAAGTCCGCCGAGCGGCTGGCGCCGTACGCCGACTACCTGGTGGTCAACGTCTCCTCGCCGAACACCCCCGGCCTGCGCGACCTCCAGGCCGTCGGCCATCTGCGCCCGCTGCTCACCGCCGTTCGCGAGGCCGCCGACCGTGCCGTCCCCGCACGCCGGGTGCCGCTGCTGGTGAAGATCGCCCCGGACCTCGCCGACGAGGACATCGACGCGGTCGCCGACCTGGCCGTGGAGCTCGGCCTGGACGGGATCATCGCCACGAACACCACCATCGCGCGCGGAGGGCTCGGCCTGCGGTCCGACCCCGCCACCGTCCAGGAGACCGGCGGCCTGTCCGGCGCGCCCCTGAAGGCACGCTCCCTCCAGGTGCTGCGCCGCCTGTACGCGCGGGTGGGCGACAGGATCACCCTGGTCGGTGTCGGCGGCATCGAGAACGCCGAGGACGCCTGGCAGCGCATCCTGGCCGGCGCCACCCTGGTCCAGGGCTACAGCGCGTTCATCTATGAGGGCCCCTTCTGGGCCCGCACCCTCCACAAGGGGCTCGCCGCGCGTCTGCGCACCAGCCCGTACGCCACGCTCGCCGACGCGGTGGGCGCCGACGTGAGGACAACGGCATGAGTGGACCGGAACCCTTCGGCGCGCGTCTGCGGCGGGCCATGGACGCGCGCGGCCCCCTGTGCGTCGGCATCGACCCGCACGCCGCCCTGCTCGCCGAGTGGGGCCTGAACGACGACGTGGCCGGTCTGGAGCGGTTCAGCCGCACGGTCGTCGAGGCGGTCGCGGACCGGGTCGCCGTGCTCAAGCCGCAGAGCGCGTTCTTCGAGCGCTTCGGCTCGCGCGGCATCGCGGTGCTGGAGGCATCGGTCACTCAGGCACGGGCGGCCGGCGCGCTGGTCGTCATGGACGCCAAGCGCGGCGACATCGGCTCCACCATGGCGGCCTACGCCGAGTCCTTCCTGCACCCGGACTCCCCGCTGTTCTCGGACGCACTGACCGTCTCCCCGTACCTCGGCTACGGCTCGCTGGGCCCGGCGGTGGAGCTGGCCCGCGAGAGCGGCACGGGACTGTTCGTCCTGGCGCTGACCTCCAACCCGGAGGGTGGCGAGGTGCAGCACGCGGTACGGGCCGACGGGCGCAACGTGGGCGCGACCATGCTCGGACACCTGGCCGCCGAGAACGCGGGAGAGACGCCCCTGGGGTCCTTCGGCGCGGTCGTCGGCGCGACGCTCGGCGACCTGTCGTCGTACGATCTGGACATCAACGGTCCGCTGCTCGCGCCCGGGATCGGAGCCCAGGGGGCCACGGCAGCGGACCTCCCGGCGGTCTTCGGCCCGGCGGTGCGCAACGTCGTGCCGAACGTCAGCCGGGGAGTGTTGCGTCATGGTGCCGACGTGGTCGCGCTGCGTGACGCCGCGGAGCGATTCTCGGAGGAGTTCAGGGCGGCCGTGGCGGCGATGTGAGCCTTTGACGAGGGAAGCAGGAGCGTGCCGGGACCGCGTACGACAAAAAAACCCGGTCGCTATGCCCTTAAATGTCCGCCATCATCAATCCTGACCTGGAGTTTTCCGCTGTTCTCGCTGACTCAGACGGAGTTGGCCGCTAGTCTCCGACGGAGAGTGAACGGGCAAGCGTGTTGCTCGTGGCTCCCCCGGTGTGGGGCGACTAGGTTCCTCACCGGTCCGTATCCGACAGTTCGACATCCGAGGTGACGCAGGCGTGGCTCTTCCGCCCCTTACCCCTGAACAGCGCGCAGCCGCGCTCGAAAAGGCCGCCGCGGCTCGCCGGGAGCGGGCCGAGGTCAAGAATCGACTCAAGCACTCCGGCGCATCCCTGCACGAGGTCATCAAGCAGGGCCGGGAGAACGACGTCATCGGCAAGATGAAGGTCTCCGCCCTGCTCGAGTCCCTGCCGGGCGTGGGCAAGGTCCGCGCCAAGCAGATCATGGAGCGACTGGGTATCTCCGAGAGCCGCCGTGTGCGTGGTCTCGGCTCGAACCAGATCGCTTCTCTGGAGCGTGAGTTCGGCAGTACCGGCTCCTGAGTCCCGGGCATACCGGGATTGCTGGAATAATCGCCGCATGGCTGCAACACCCCGGGGGACGACCCCCGTACCCCCGGACGTACGTCCGCGGCTGACCGTGCTCTCCGGCCCCTCGGGGGTCGGCAAGAGCACGGTCGTCGCGCATATGCGCAAGGCGCACCCCGAGGTCTGGCTCTCGGTCTCGGCGACGACCCGCAAGCCGCGCCCCGGCGAGCGGGACGGAGTCCACTACTTCTTCGTCACCGACGACGAGATGGACAAGCTGATCGCCAACGGTGAACTGCTCGAGTGGGCCGAGTTCGCCGGCAACCGCTACGGCACACCGCGCGCGGCGGTGCTCGAGCACCTGGAGTCGGGCCTGCCCGTCCTCCTGGAGATCGACCTCCAGGGTGCCCGTCAGGTCCGCGAGTCCATGACCGAGGCCCAGCTGGTCTTCCTGGCCCCTCCCTCCTGGGAGGAACTGGTGCGCCGGCTCACCGGGCGGGGCACCGAGTCGCCCGAGGTGGTCGAGCGCAGGCTGGAGGCCGCGAAGATCGAGTTGGCGGCCGAGCCGGAGTTCGATACGACCCTGGTCAACACCTCCGTCGAGGACGTGGCCCGCGAGCTGCTAGCCTTGATGAATGTCGTGTGATCGTCAGCGTTTCCTCAACGGTCATTCAACGGTCATGCAGACCGATTCTTTCCCATCCATCGGAAGGTAGAGCGTGTCCTCTTCCATCTCCACGCCCGAGGGCATCATCAACCCGCCGATCGACGAGCTTCTCGAGGCCACGGACTCGAAGTACAGCCTCGTGATCTACGCGGCCAAGCGGGCTCGCCAGATCAACGCGTACTACTCGCAGCTCGGCGAGGGTCTCCTCGAATACGTCGGTCCCCTCGTCGACACCCACGTCCACGAGAAGCCGCTCTCGATCGCCCTGCGCGAGATCAACGCGGGACTGCTGACCTCCGAGGCCATCGAAGGCCCCGTTCAGTAAGTCGCAGTTCGGTAAGCAGCACGGTACCGAAAGTCATATCAGCGACTCTCGGTCGAGTTTTCCACAGGCCCGGCAGCACGTCTGCCGGGCCTGTGGTGTGGTGGGGGCGCGGGGCCGTTCGCGCGGTGGTGCGAGCATGAGGGGTGTGCGGCCGTCCCCGGCGCACACCGGGCCGATATTCCGGGAAGAGAAGCGGGAGAGACGTGGACAAGCCGAAGGTCGTTCTGGGCGTCAGCGGCGGCATCGCCGCGTACAAGGCTTGTGAGCTGCTCAGGCGGCTGACGGAGTCGGGGCACGACGTCCACGTCGTCCCCACCGCCTCCGCGCTGCACTTCGTCGGCACCGCCACTTGGTCGGCGCTCTCCGGCCACCCGGTCTCGACCGAGGTGTGGGACGACGTCCACGAGGTGCCGCACGTCCGCATCGGGCAACACGCCGACCTGGTCGTGGTCGCCCCGGCCACCGCGGACATGCTGGCGAAGGCGGCGCACGGGCTGGCCGACGACCTCCTCACCAACACCCTGCTCACCGCCCGCTGCCCCGTGGTCTTCGCCCCCGCCATGCACACCGAGATGTGGGAGCACCCGGCCACGCAGGAAAATGTGGCGACCCTGCGCCGGCGTGGTGCCGTCGTCGTCGAACCGGCGGTGGGCCGGCTCACCGGCGTCGACACCGGCAAGGGCCGGCTGCCCGACCCGGGAGAGATTTTCGAGGTCTGCCGCCGGGTACTGGCCCGGGGCGTCACCGAGCCCGACCTGCGAGGCCGGCATGTCGTGGTCAGCGCCGGCGGCACCCGGGAGCCCCTCGACCCCGTCCGCTTCCTCGGCAACCGCTCCTCCGGCAAGCAGGGCTACGCCCTCGCCCGGACCGCCGCCGCGCGGGGCGCACGGGTCACCCTGATCGCCGCCAACGCCGCGCTGCCCGACCCGGCGGGAGTGGACGTCGTCCCCGTCGAGACCGCCGTGCAACTGCGCGAGGAAGTGCTCCGGGCCGCCGCCGCCGCCGACGCGGTGGTCATGGCCGCCGCGGTCGCCGACTTCCGCCCCGCGGTGTACGCGGCCGGGAAGATCAAGAAGCAGGACGGCCGGGAACCCGAGCCCGTCGCCCTGGTGCGCAACCCGGACGTCCTCGCCGAGATCTCCGCCGACCGGGCCCGCCCCGGACAAGTGGTCGTCGGTTTCGCCGCGGAGACGGACGACGTGCTCGCCAACGGACGCGCCAAGCTGAAACGCAAGGGCTGCGATCTGCTCGTGGTCAACGAGGTCGGCGAGCGCAAGACGTTCGGCTCCGAGGAGAACGAGGCCGTGGTGCTGGGCGCCGACGGCAGCGAGACGCCCGTGGCGCACGGCCCCAAGGAAGCCCTGGCGGACGCCGTCTGGGACCTGGTGGCCGCACGCCTGGGCTGAACGATCCGCGGCGGGGTCCGGGTCCGCAAGGACCACTGAACCTCGACGTCGGGGCGTGGCGCCTCTGGCCAACACGCCCTGGCGTGGGCAGAATGCCCATGCCGCAGGTCACGAGGGTTCCCGAGAGGCGAGACAGGGGAACCCGTGACGAAGCGCGACCGATAAACTGTTTCACGGACGGTGTGCGGTGCAGCCCCTGCCGTCCGCCAATGATCAGCCAGCAGCCGCTGCAACCACAGGGAGCGTTGTGTCCCGTCGTCTCTTCACCTCGGAGTCCGTGACCGAGGGTCACCCCGACAAGATCGCTGACCAGATCAGCGACACCATCCTCGACGCGCTGCTCCGCGAGGACCCCCATTCCCGCGTCGCCGTCGAGACCCTCATCACCACCGGCCTGGTGCACGTGGCCGGCGAGGTCACGACCAAGGCCTACGCGCCGATCCCGCAGCTGGTGCGCGACAAGATCCTGGAGATCGGCTACGACTCCTCGAAGAAGGGCTTCGACGGTGCCTCCTGCGGCGTGTCGGTGTCCATCGGCTCCCAGTCCCCGGACATCGCACAGGGCGTCGACACGGCGTACGAGAACCGGGTCGAGGGCGACGAGGACGAGCTGGACCGGCAGGGCGCCGGTGACCAGGGCCTGATGTTCGGTTACGCGACGGACGAGACGCCGACGCTGATGCCGCTGCCGGTCTTCCTCGCGCACCGTCTGTCCAAGCGCCTGTCCGAGGTGCGCAAGAACGGCACCATCCCCTACCTGCGCCCGGACGGGAAGACCCAGGTCACCATCGAGTACGACGGCGACAAGGCCGTCCGCCTCGACACGGTCGTGGTCTCCTCGCAGCACGCCTCCGACATCGACCTCGAGTCGCTGCTCGCCCCCGACATCCGTGAGTTCGTCGTGGAGCCGGAGCTGAGGGCGCTGCTGGACGAGGGCATCAAGCTGGACACCGAGAAGTACCGTCTGCTGGTCAACCCCACCGGCCGCTTCGAGATCGGTGGCCCGATGGGCGACGCGGGCCTCACCGGCCGCAAGATCATCATTGACACGTACGGCGGCATGGCCCGGCACGGCGGCGGCGCCTTCTCCGGCAAGGACCCGTCCAAGGTGGACCGCTCGGCGGCGTACGCGATGCGCTGGGTCGCCAAGAACGTGGTCGCGGCCGGCCTGGCCTCCCGCTGCGAGGTCCAGGTGGCGTACGCCATCGGCAAGGCCGAGCCGGTGGGTCTGTTCGTGGAGACCTTCGGCACCGCCAAGGTCGACACCGAGCTGATCGAGCGGGCGATCGATGACGTGTTCGACCTCCGCCCGGCCGCCATCATCCGTGACCTGGATCTGCTCCGCCCGATCTACTCCCAGACCGCCGCCTACGGCCACTTCGGCCGTGAGCTGCCCGACTTCACCTGGGAGCGCACCGACCGCGTGGACGCGCTGCGCAAGGCGGCGGGACTGTAGTCCACGCTCCGGCGCTTTCACCGAGGCCCGGTGCTCCTTCGGGGGCGCCGGGCCTCGGCGTGCGTGCGGCCCCGGGGCGTACGGCGCGGGGCGAGCCGTGGCCGCCGTCGGTCGGGTGTCAGTCGTGTTTGGTAGGAATGCAGGCGTGAGCAGCGAGAACGGCGGGAGCGGACAGGTGGACGGCGGTGCGCAGGGCACGCCGCCCGAACAGCTCGCGCTCATCCGGGAGACCGTGCGCAAGGCCGGCACGCCCCGGGCCAAGCCGCGGACCTGGCGGGGCGCCGCGCTCGCCGGGCACCTGCCGGTCGCACGCGTCCTCGTCGACAAGGGCGCACTGCATCTCGACCGGTACTTCGACTACGCCGTGCCCGAGGAACTCGACGCCGACGCGCAGCCGGGCGTGCGGGTGCGGGTGCGGTTCGGGGCCGGCCGGCACCGGGTGCGTGAGGGGCGCCGCGAGGGCGGCGGGCTCATCGACGGGTTCCTGATCGAGCGGCTCGCCGAGTCCGA
This sequence comes from Streptomyces sp. NPDC005774, assembly GCF_042871645.1. Taxonomy (NCBI): domain Bacteria; kingdom Bacillati; phylum Actinomycetota; class Actinomycetes; order Kitasatosporales; family Streptomycetaceae; genus Streptomyces; species Streptomyces sp. NPDC005774. The sequence continues at coordinate 45,219 of NZ_JBIAIV010000019.1, forward strand.
CTACTCGGGGCCGCTGGCCGCCCTCGCCCAGGTGGTCTCGCCCGAGCCGGTCCTGAGCGAGGAACTGCTGGGGCTGACCCGGGCGGTCGCCGACCGGTACGCGGGCAGCCTCGCCGACGTGCTTCAGCTCGCCGTACCGCCGCGCAGCGCACGCGCCGAGCGGCGGCCCTCGCCCGACCCGGCGCCCTCGCCCCCGGCACCCGAGCCGGGCTCCTGGGGCCGGTACGAGCAAGGGCCCGCCTTCCTCCGGTCGCTGGCCACCGGCGGCGCTCCGCGCGCCGTGTGGAACGCGCTGCCCGGACCGCTCTGGAGCGAGGAACTGGCTCGCGCGGTCGCGGCGACGCTGGCCTCCGGCCGCGGCGCCCTCGTCGTCCTGCCGGACGGACGGACCGTCGCCCGCGTCGACGCCGCGCTCACCGAACTTTTGGGCAAGGGGCGGCACGCGGTGCTGACCGCCGACGCCGGGCCCGAGAAGCGGTACGCGCAGTGGCTCGCCGTGCGCCGCGGCTCCGTGCGCGCCGTGATCGGCACTCGGGCGGCGATGTTCGCGCCCGTCCAGGACCTCGGACTGGTCGCGCTCTGGGACGACGGTGACGACAGCCACAGTGAGCAGCACGCCCCCCAGCCGCACGCGCGTGAGGTGCTGCTGCTGCGGGCGGCACAGGACAAGTGCGGTTTCCTGCTGGGCAACTGGAGCTGCACGGTGGAGGCCGCTCAGCTGGTGGAGACCGGCTGGGCCGGTCCCCTGGTCCCCGGAAGGGACCGGGTACGGGCCACCGCCCCGCTGGTACGGACCGTCGGGGACGGGGACCTCGCGCGGGACGAGGCCGCCCGCGCCGCCCGGCTGCCGTCACTCGCCTGGCAGGCCGTCAGGGAGGGGCTGCGGCACGGGCCGGTGCTCGTACAGGTGCCCCGGCGCGGCTATGTCCCGCGGATGGCGTGCGCGGGCTGCCGTACCCCGGCGCGGTGCCGGCACTGCTCGGGGCCGATGGAGGCACCCGGCGCCGGCGATCTGCGGTGCGGCTGGTGCGGGCGGCGCGAGGAGAGTGGCTGGCACTGCCCGGAGTGCGGCGGGTTCCGGCTGCGGGCCCAGGTGGTGGGAGCGCGCCGGACCGCCGAGGAGTTGGGCCGGGCCTTCCCCGCGGTGCCGGTGCGCACCTCCGGGCGCGAGCATGTGCTGGACACGGTGCCGGCCGGGCCCGCGCTGGTGGTGAGCACGCCGGGGGCCGAGCCGGTCGCCGAGGGCGGATACGCGGCGGCGCTGCTGCTGGACGGCTGGGCGATGCTGAGCCGGCCCGATCTGCGGGCTGGGGAGGACGCGCTGAGCCGCTGGATCGGCGCGGCGGCGCTGGTGCGTCCGCAGACGGAGGGCGGCACGGTGGTGGTGGTCGCCGAGCCGACCCTGCGGCCCGTGCAGGCGCTGGTGCGGTGGGACCCCGTCGGACACGCGGTACGGGAGCTGGGGGAGAGGGCCGAACTGGGCTTCCCACCGGTGTCGAGGATGGCGGCGGTCTCCGGGCCGGGGGAGGCCGTGGCCGGGTTTCTCCGCGCGACCGAACTTCCAGGGGAGGCTGAGGTGCTGGGGCCCGTCCCGCTGCCCGTCACCCCCGTGGGCCGCCCGCGGCGACCCGGCGGCCCGCCGCCCGGGGACCACTGGGAGCGGGCCCTGATCCGGGTACCCCCGGGCAGGGGCGCCGCGCTGACCGCCGCCCTGAAGTCCGCCCAGGCGGCTCGCATGGCCCGCGCCGGCGACGAACCCGTGTGGGTACGGATCGACCCGCCCGACATCGGCTGAGGAGCACGGGTCGGGGAACGGGCGGGGCGAGCATGCCGTGCAGTGCTGCCCTCCCGGGGCGCGGTCGCGTCCGGAAGGGCTGGGGGCGGGCGGTCAGCCGCTGCGGGGGCCCGGGAAGGTGGTGGGGCCGGGGAAGGCCGTGGGGCACGGGTCGTCGCGGAGGGACGAACTGCCCGCCGTCGGCTGGGTCGGCATGGAACGGGCGGCGGGAACCGTCGGCACACCGGCGACCCCCGCACCCACGTTGACCGTGCGCGTTCCCGACGGCTCGGCGGTGTGCTCCGTCTCCGTGGCCTGGTTCTGGGCGGCCGCGGCACGGCGGGCGCCGTAACGACGGTGGACCGCCTGCTTGGTCACGCCGAGCGCGGAGCCCACCGCGTCCCACGAGAAGCCCAGCGAGCGGTCGAAGTCCACGGCCGCGGTGACCAGGGTCTCGACGCTTTCCCGCAGTTCCTGGGCGAGACGGACCGTCGGGGCGGGGGCGCGTCCGTAGACGACGAAGCCCGTGGAGGGGCCGGAGCGGCGCGGGCGGTAGACGTTGCCGAGCTGGGCGGTGAGCGTGCGCAGTGCGTCCACCTGCCGGCGGACCCGCTCGATGTCCCGCACCAGCAAGTGCAGGCTGGCGCGAGCCTGGGCGTCGTGGGTTGCGTGGTCGGCCATGAACAAGCCTCTCGAACCGGCGTTGAAAGGAATGGGCCACGTCGGAGCGGCCCGGTGTGGTCAACTCTTTCTTGACCAACGCGGATCAGCTCCGTGGGTCACGGGCTGGGGGCGTGGCGATTCCCGCGCACGCCCCTGTGGGTGACCGCGGGACCAGGCCCTGGTCCGGAGCCCGTTCCCGGGCCCGTTCTCCGTGCCGCCACCCCCGCCGCGTCCGTGCCGCCACCCCCGCCGCGTCCGAACCGCCGCCCGCGTGCCGTCCGTACGCCCTCGGCCGTCCCCCATCAGCTATCTAGCGAGGGGACCCTCGCCTTCAGGCGTGGGGGGAATCGCTTCTCTGGGCTGCTCTGACCTCAGCTGTGCGCACGGGTCTGCGCTGTTGCCCTCAATTAGATGCGTGACGTGTGTATAGTGATCGTTGTGACTGTGACGCGGAAGGTTCGCCGGTATTCCGGCGGCGTGTACGACTTAGGGCTGCACGTGGTGTGGTGCCCCAAGTACCGCCGCCGGGTTCTCGGCGGACGTGTCGCGGTCCGGCTGCGTGAGCTGATCGAGGCGAAGGCCGCCGAGAAGGACTGGGAGATCATCGCCCTTGAGGTGATGCCCGATCACGTCCACCTGTTCGTCAAGCACGAGCCGAAGGCTTCCGCCTCGTACGTGGCGAACCAGTTCAAGGGCTTCACCTCCCGTGTGCTCCGGCAGGAGTTCCCGCATCTGAAGTCGAGCATGCCCACGCTGTGGTCGTCGTCGTTCTTCGTCGCCTCGGTCGGCGCTGTCTCGGCGGACACGGTGGAGAAGTACATCAACACCCAGTGGGAACGCCCCTGGACCAAGCGGCAGAAGGAGGAGGAGGCCGAGCGTGCACCGCGCGTATAGGTTCCTCCTCCGCCCCACCGTGGGCCAGGCCGCCGCGTTGACCGCGATGCTGGCCGATCACTGCTCGCTCTACAACGGCGCGTTGCAGGAACGCCGCGACGCCTACCGGCACGCCTCGAAGACGAGCATCAAGTACGGCATGCAGTCCGCGCAGCTCAAGGACATCCGCGCGTTCGACCCGGAGCGCCACGGCCGGTGGTCGTTCTCCTCGCAGCAGGCCACCCTGCGCCGCCTCGACAAGGCGATGCAGGCGTTCTTCCGCCGGGTCAAGGCCGGCGACAAGCCGGGATATCCCCGCTTCCGGGGCGTGAACTGGTTCGACACCGTCGAGTTCCCCAAGGACGGCGACGGCTGCCGCTGGGACGCGACCCCCCACGACCCGGTGACCCGCGTCCGCCTCCAAGGTGTCGGGCACGTCAGGGTGCACCAGCACCGGCCGGTGCGCGGCCGGGTCAAGACGATCTCGGTCAAGCGCGAGGGACGGCAGTGGTACGTCGTCCTCGCTTGCGGCGAGGTACCCGCAGAACCGCTCTCCGTAACCGGCGCGGTGACCGGGATCGACATGGGCGTGGCCCACTTCCTGACCACCTCGGAGGGCGCGCACCTGCCCAACCCCAGGCACGGCAAGCGCAACGCCGACGCCCTCGCTGACGCCCAGCGCGCCCTCAGGGCGTTTCCCCGCCGTAAGCGTGAGGACCGCACCGCCAGGCACCGGCGCGCGGTCGAGAAGGTCGCCGGGCTGCACCGCAAGGTACGCCGTCAGCGCACCGATCACGCGTACAAGACCGCGCTGGTGCTGGTCCGCGACTACGACGCGATCGCACACGAGCGCCTGAGCATCGCGAACATGGTCCGTGCCCCCAAACCCAAGCCCGACCCCGAGACGCCCGGCGGCTTCCTGCCGAACGGCGCGGCGGCCAAGGCCGGGCTGAACAAAAGCATCCATGACGTGGGTTGGGGGGTGTTCCTCGGCATCCTCGCGCACAAGGCTGAAAGCGCCGGTCGTGTATTGATCCCGGTGGACCCCCGCAACACCTCCCGCACCTGCCCTGCCTGCGGGCACGTCAGCGGAGAGAACCGCCCCACGCAAGAGAAGTTCGAGTGCACCCGGTGCGGACACACCGCCAACGCCGACCAGGTCGGTGCACTCAACGTCGCTATCAGGGCCGGGCTGGTCCTTCCCGACGTGGCCTAGCCACCGACAGGAGAAGCCCCCGGATTTATCCGGGGGAGGAGTCACAGACTGGTGCGCTGCCCGCAACGTCCCCGCCCGAGAGGACCGAATCCACCCCATGAAGCTCGTCTTCGCCGGCACCCCCGAGGTCGCCGTTCCCGCCCTGGAGGCTCTTCTCGCCTCGGAGCGCCACGAGGTGGCCGCCGTCGTCACCCGGCCCGACGCGCCGGCCGGGCGGGGCCGCAGGCTGGTCGCCTCTCCGGTCGCCGAGCGGGCGCAGGAGGCCGGGATCGAAGTACTCAGGCCCGTGAAGCCACGGGACCCCGAGTTCCTCGAGCGGCTGCGCGAGATCGCTCCCGACTGCTGCCCCGTCGTCGCCTACGGCGCCCTGCTGCCCCGGGCCGCCCTCGACATCCCGGACCGGGGCTGGGTCAACCTGCACTTCTCGCTGCTGCCCGCCTGGCGCGGGGCGGCGCCCGTGCAGCACGCGATCATGGCGGGTGACGAGATCACCGGCGCCTCCACCTTCCTCATCGAGGAAGGACTCGACTCGGGGCCGGTCTACGGCACCGTCACCGAGGAGATCCGCCCCACCGACACCAGCGGTGACCTGCTCACCCGGCTCGCCTTCGCCGGCGCCGGACTGCTCGCCGCGACCATGGACGGCATCGAGAACGGCACCCTGAAGGCCGTACCGCAGCCCGCCGACGGGATCACCCTCGCCCCGAAGGTCTCCGTGGAGGACGCCCACGTCGACTGGAGCGTCCCGGCCCTGCGCGTCGACCGCATCGTGCGCGGCTGCACTCCCGCGCCCGGTGCCTGGACCACCTTCCGGGGCGAGCGGCTCAAGCTCGTCCAGGTCGCGCCCGCCCCCGACCGCACGGATCTCGCGCCCGGCCGGCTGACCGCGGGCAAGAACAACGTGTACATCGGCACCGGCTCGCACGCCGTGGAACTGCTGTGGGTGCAGGCCCAGGGCAAGAAACCGATGCGTGCGGCCGACTGGGCACGCGGTGTACGGATCGGCGCCGAGGAGACCGTCGGCGGCTGACGCCGCGGAACCCCCGCCCCGCGCCGCCGTACCCCGGCCCGCCCCCGCCGTACCCCGGCCCGGCGCCACGCGAAGCCCGGCCCGTCCCGACGACGTACGCTGGACCGCGCACTTCACCCCACACCCGGAGCACCTTTTCGTGAGTGACCAGCCCCGTCGTCCCCGTAAGCCCGGCAAGCCCTACCGCCGGCCCCAGAAGGACCCCGTCCGCTTCCTCGCCTTCGAGGCCCTGCGGGCCGTGGACGAGCGGGACGCCTACGCCAACCTCGTTCTGCCGCCGCTGCTGCGCAAAGCGCGCGAGGGCGGTGACTTCGACGCCCGGGACGCGGCGCTCGCCACCGAGCTGGTGTACGGCACGCTGCGCCGGCAGGGCACGTACGACGCGGTCGTCGCAGCCTGTGTCGACCGGCCGCTGCGCGAGGTGGATCCGCCCGTCCTTGACGTGCTGAGCCTCGGCGCGCACCAGCTGCTGGGGACCCGGATCCCGACCCACGCCGCCGTGTCCGCCTCCGTCGAGCTCGCGCGCGTGGTGCTCGGCGACGGACGGGCCAAGTTCGTCAACGCCGTGCTGCGCAAGGTCGCGCAGCACGATCTCGACGGCTGGCTCGAGCGGGTCGCGCCACCGTACGACGAGGACCCGGAGGACCATCTCGCCGTGGTGCATTCGCACCCGCGCTGGGTCGTCTCCGCCCTGTGGGACTCCCTCGGCGGCGGCCGCGCGGGCATCGAGGATCTGCTGCGGGCCGACAACGAGCGGCCCGAGGTCACGCTCGTAGCCCGTCCCGGCCGGGCCACCACCGGGGAACTGCTCGACGAGGAGGCCGCTCTGCCCGGACGCTGGTCGCCGTACGCGGTGCGGCTGAGCGAGGGCGGTGAGCCTGGTGCGATCCCGGCCGTGGCGGACGGCCGGGCCGGTGTGCAGGACGAGGGCAGCCAGCTCGTCGCGCTCGCCCTGGCCGACGCCCCGCTGGACGGACCCGACCGGATGTGGCTGGACGGCTGCGCCGGCCCCGGCGGCAAGGCCGCGCTGCTCGCCGCGCTCGCCGCCGAGCGCGGCGCCGTCCTGCTGGCCTCCGAGAAGCAGCCGCACCGGGCCGGACTGGTCGCCAAGGCGCTGGCGGGAAACCCCGGGCCGTACCAGGTCGTCGTCGCCGACGGGACCCGACCGCCGTGGCGGCCCGGCACCTTCGACCGGGTGCTGGTCGATGTGCCCTGCACCGGCCTCGGCGCCCTGCGCCGGCGCCCCGAGGCGCGCTGGCGGCGCCGGCCGGGCGACCTGGAGGGTTTCGCCCCGCTGCAGCGCGGGCTGCTGCGCACCGCCCTGGAGTCCGTACGGGTCGGCGGTGTCGTCGGCTACGCGACCTGCTCGCCGCACCTGGCGGAGACCCGGGCCGTGGTCGCCGACCTCCTCAAACAGTTCCCGGACGCCGAACTCATCGACGCCCGGCCGCTGCTGCCCGGCGTCCCGGAACTGGGCGAGGGCCCCGACGTCCAGCTGTGGCCGCATGTGCACGGGACCGACGCCATGTACCTGGCGCTCATCCGCCGGACCGGCTGACGCCTGCCTCCTCCACTTCGCGCACCGCGCCGGCGCCGTCCTCGCGGGCGAGCCGGTGCGGCCACCACACCTTGGGGCCCACGTTCAGGAACAGGGACGTGACCAGCACCGACCGCACGATGAAGGTGTCCAGCAGCACGCCGAGGGCGACCGCGAAGCCGATCTCGGCGAAGGCGACCATGGGCAGGGTGCCGAGCGTGGCGAAGGCGCCCGCAAGGACCAGGTCCGCCGAGGTCGAGGACGACCAGCAGTGCCGGGCAGAGGCTCATCATGGCCGGCAGGGCCACCGCGACACCGATCGCGGCGACCGGACCGAGGCCACTGGTGGAGTTCATCTCCGCGACCAGCAGCACCAGCATGCTCAGCACGACGGTCGCGCCCGAGGCCAGTACCGCGGGGCCCGCGCGGTGCAGGGCCCGGGCCGTCGCCTCGTGCCGGTCCTCGTGCCGGCGCAGCTCCTCCCGGTAGCGGGCGACCAGCAGCAGCGCGTAGTCGGTGCCCGCGCCGAAGACCAGCACGGTGAGGATGCCGGCGCTCTGCCCGTTGACGGTCAGACCGGTGTGCTCGGCCGGCAGATAGATCAGCGCCTGCGCGGTGAACAGGGCACAGATCACCGACAGCAGCGGGACCAGCAGGAGGGTGGGGCTGCGATAGATGAGCAGCAGCATCACGACGACCACGCCCATTGCGGCGAACAGCAGCGTCGAGTCGATGCCCTCGAACGCCTCGGCGAAGTCCGCCGACGTACCGCCCGGCCCGGTGATGTGCACGGCGAGCCCGCCGCTGCTCCCGCCGACCTCGTCCCGCACGGAGTCGACGGCGGGCGCGATCCGCTGCCAGCCCTGTTCGTCCATCGTGATCGGTACGAGAATCTGCGCCGCCCGCGGATCGGTCTCGTGGTCGTAGACCGGGCCCCGGGTCTCGGCACCCCGGATGCCGTGGTCGGACAGCTGCCTCAGCTGCGCCGCGTCCTCGGTGATCCGCTCCCGGTCGGCGGCCGTCAGACCGCTCGCGCGCGTAGACCACGATCGCGGGGATCTGCTCGGGCCGGAAGTCCCCGGAGATCTCCAGGACCTGTGTGGACTCCGCGGATCCCGGCAGCCAGGACGCCGCGTCGTTGTCCTGTGCGTCGGTCAGCTTCTGCGCGAGGGGCGCCGCCAGGAACAGCACCACCAGCCACAGCGCCAGGACCAGCCACTTGGCGCGGCGTCCGCAGACCAGATGCCCGACACCGCGTTTTCCGTACTTCCCGCCGGAACCGTGCGGCCCGCCCGTGTCGGATGCCTCGCCCGCGACAGGTGCCCCGCCCGCATCGGACGCATCGCGCGTGGCCTGCTTCCCACGTGTCCCGGATGCCCCACATGCCTCAGGAGCCCCACGAACCTCAGATGCGCCGTGTTCCCCGGGTGTCCCGACTGCCCCGGGTGTGCCGCGTGTCGAACTCGTGACCGACTCTGGAGCCGACCGGCCCGGGACGCGGGGGCCGGATATGCCCGCATCCTTCCCGGACCGGTGCCGCCACCCCCCGCAGGGCATGGCAGGCTTGGGGCATGGCCGCGCAGATCAACCCCAGTATTCTCTCCGCCGACTTCGCCCGCCTCGCGGACGAGGCGCAGGCGGTCGCGGGAGCCGACTGGCTCCATGTCGACGTCATGGACAACCATTTCGTCCCGAACCTCACGCTCGGTGTACCGGTCGTGGAGTCGCTGGCCCGTGCGACGGACATCCCGCTGGACTGCCACCTGATGATCGAGGCCCCCGATCGCTGGGCGCCCCAGTTCGTGGAGGCGGGGGCAGGTTCCGTCACCTTCCATGTAGAGGCGGCCGCCGCGCCCGTGCGGCTGGCCCGGGAGATCCGGGCCAAGGGGGCCAAGGCCTCCATGGCGCTGCGGCCCGCGACGCCGATCGAGCCGTACGAGGATCTGCTCCCCGAGCTCGACATGCTGTTGATCATGACGGTCGAGCCGGGCTTCGGGGGCCAGGCCTTCCTCGACATCATGCTTCCCAAGATTCGCCGCACCCGTGAGCTGATCAGCAAGCACGGCCTGGACCTCTGGCTCCAGGTCGACGGCGGTGTCTCGGCGTCCACCATCGAGCAGTGCGCCGACGCCGGAGCCGATGTCTTCGTCGCGGGATCCGCCGTGTACGGGGCGGAAGACCCGGCCGAGGCGGTACGTGCACTGCGCAATCGGGCCGAGGCCGCCACGGGCAAGGCATCCTGGGTGTGCGACCACTGAGCCACGGGAACGTGAACGGCTCTCCAGCAAGGCCGTTCGACCGCGCCGGATCTGCAAGGATGAACGGCGAATCCAGAGTGTGAACAGCAGTGAGGAGATCGCCGTGCCGGGTATGTCGGCGGCGGGCCGTTCAGCCATGCGGATGGGACCCGCTGAGCTGGTGCAAGCGGCGGCCATGGCCCGCCGCTTCTACCTAGAGGGCAAGTCCAAGATCCAGATCGCCGAGGAGTTCGGCGTCAGCCGCTTCAAGGTGGCACGGGTCCTGGAGACCGCCCTCGAACGGGATCTCGTACGCATCGAGATCCGCGTGCCCGCCGAGCTGGACGCGGAGCGCTCCGACGCGCTGCGTGCCCGCTACGGCCTCAGGCACGCAGTCGTGGTGGAGTCCCCGGCCGAGGCCGCGGAGACACCGGACCCCGAGAACCTGGGAGAGGTGGCCGCCGACCTGCTCGGCGAACTGGTCAACGAAGGAGACGTACTGGGGCTGGCCTGGGGCCGGTCCACCATCCACATGGCGGCGGCCCTGGACCGGCTGGCGCCCTGCACGGTCGTGCAGCTGACGGGCGTGTACGACGCCGGGACCGCCGAGCGCGGTTCGGTGGAGGCCGTACGGCGGGCCGCGCAGGTCTCGGGCGGCGACGCCCACCCCATCTACGCGCCGATGCTGCTGCCGGACGAGGCGACCGCTGAGGCACTGCGCCACCAGACCGGTATCGCACGGGCCTTCGAGTACTTCGACAAGGTCACGGTCGCCTGTGTCTCCATCGGCTCCTGGGAGCCGGGCATCTCGACGGTGCACGACATGCTCACGGACGAGGAGCGGGAGCACTACGCCTCCCTCGGCGTCGCCGCCGAGATGTCCGCGCACCTCTTCGACACCGACGGGCGCCGGGTCGGCCGCGACCTCGGGGAGCGGTGCATCACGGTCAAGACCGACCAGCTCCGCCGGGTCCCCGAGGTCGTCGCGATCGCCGGCGGGCAGCGCAAGGGCCCCGCGATCGACGCGGTGCTGCGCTCCGGGCTGGTCACCAGCCTGGTGACGGACACCTCGGCCGCCGACTACCTGATGGCGGCGGGGCCCGCCCCGAGGTCCGCCCTCAACCGGTCCGACCCGGACAGCCCCTGACCGGGCGAGGGACGGGGGCGGGCATGGCAGCACCGGCCGTATGGTGCCGCGGCTCCTCCCTCGTCTCCCGGCCTGCCCCCTCGTGCTGCCGGCGGGCCCGCTGCTCCTCACGGGCTGCTCGCCCGACGGCAGTGGGGACCCGCAGCCCGTCCGGGCCGACGGCATGACCACCGTCCGGGAGGCCGGCCTCTCCGAGGAAGCGCGGCGCACGCTGAACCTCATCGACGCGGGCGGGCCCCTCCCGTACGACCGGGAGGACGTCGTCCTCGGCGGCTTAGAGCGGCTGCCGCCCCGCCGTGAACGCGGCTGCTGCCACGAGTACACGGTCGGGACACCGGGCTCGGCCGACCGCGGGGCCCGGCGCGTCGTCACCGGACGCGGCGGCGAGAGGTACTGCACCGACGCACCCTGCGCATCGTTCAGGACGGTACTGGGATGACGCACGAACTGGAGGGCCGGCTCGTGGTCGCACTCGACCTCGACCTCGACGGGGCCACGGACAAGACCGGCCTGATGGACCGCTGCGCCCGTGCCCTGGGCCTGCCGGGCTGGTTCGGCCGCAACCGGGACGCCCTCGCCGACCACACGGTCTGGCCCGAAGGCGCCGTCGAACGCGGGCTGCTGATCGTCGTGGACGGCCGGCTGCCCTACGCGACGGCACGCCCCGAGGAGTGGGCGACCGCCCGGGAGGTGTTCGCCGAAGCGGTGCGGCGGACCCCGTCGCTCGCCGTGGCCCTCACCCTCGGAGGTTCCTCCCAGCCGCGCGCCGACCTGCCTGGATGATCGCACCGGCACGGGCGATCCGGTCGTCGTGGGACAATGAAGTACGTGCTCTTCCCCCTGGCTGACCTGTCCGGGGGCCACCTCTGATCGACTGGGATGTGCAGCACGTGCGTTTCCTCAACGACATCCAGCCCGCGTACGACCTGACCTACGACGACGTCTTCATGGTGCCGAACCGGTCCGCCGTCGTATCGCGTCAGGACGTGGACCTCAGCTCCCCGGACGGTACGGGCACCACCATCCCGCTCGTCGTCGCCAACATGACGGCCATCGCCGGCCGCCGCATGGCCGAGACGGTGGCTCGCCGCGGCGGGCTCGTGGTCCTCCCGCAGGACATCCCGATCGAGGTCGTCACCGAGGTCGTCGCCTGGGTCAAGAGCCGTCACCTGGTCCTCGACACCCCCATCGTGCTGGCCCCGCACCAGACCGTCGCCGACGCGCTCGCCCTGCTGCCCAAGCGCGCGCACAACGCGGGCGTCGTCGTCGACGGCGGGCACCGGCCGGTCGGCGTGGTCACCGACGCCGACCTGTCCGGGGTGGACCGCTTCACGCAGCTCAGCGAGGTCATGTCCCGCGATCTGCTGCTCGTCGACGCCGACATGGACCCGCGCGAGGCCTTCAACACCCTCGACGGTGCCAACCGGCGCTACGCCCCCGCCGTGGACAAGGACGGCCGCCTCGCCGGCATCCTCACCCGCAGGGGCGCCCTGCGCGCCACCCTGTACACGCCGGCCACCGACGACCGGGGACGGCTGCGCATCGCCGCGGCCGTCGGCATCAACGGCGACGTCGCGGGCAAGGCCCAGCAGCTGCTGGACGCGGGCGTCGACACGCTCGTCATCGACACGGCGCACGGGCACCAGGAGTCGATGATCAACGCCCTCAAGCTGGTCCGCGACCTCGACCCGCAGGTCCCGGTCGCCGCGGGCAACGTGGTCTCCGCCGCGGGCGTCCGCGACCTGATCGAGGCCGGCGCGGACATCGTCAAGGTCGGCGTCGGCCCCGGCGCCATGTGCACCACCCGCATGATGACCGGCGTCGGCCGGCCGCAGTTCTCCGCGGTCCTGGAGTGCGCGGCGGAGGCGAAGAAGTACGGCAAGCACGTGTGGGCCGACGGCGGCATCCGCCACCCGCGCGACGTGGCGATGGCCCTCGCGGCCGGCGCGTCCAACGTGATGGTCGGCTCCTGGTTCGCCGGGACCTTCGAGTCCCCGGGCGACCTCCAGCACGATGCGGACGGCCGCCCCTACAAGGAGTCCTTCGGCATGGCCTCCGCGCGCGCCGTACGCAACCGCACCTCGGAGGAATCGGCCTACGACCGGGCCCGCAAGGCGCTGTTCGAGGAGGGCATCTCCACCTCCCGCATGTTCCTCGACCCGACCCGGCCCGGCGTCGAGGACCTGATCGACTCGGTCATCGCGGGTGTCCGCTCCTCCTGCACCTACGCGGGTGCCGGCTCCCTGGAGGAGTTCGGGGAGAAGGCCGTCGTCGGCATCCAGAGCGCCGCCGGTTACGCCGAAGGCAAGCCGCTGCACTCCAGCTGGACCTGACCGGGGCCCCGGCTCTCCGGCCGCCCGGCTCCCCGGGCGGCCTTCGCGAACCCCGCCGGTCCTGCCGCCCCTGCCGAACCCGTCGATCCCGTCGGTCCCGCCCCGGACCTCCCAGAAACGAAGTGAACCGCCCGCAGTGCTGAACGATCTCGACGAACGCATCGTGCACGCCCTCGCCGAGGACGCCCGCCGCTCCTACGCGGACATCGGCAAGCTCGTCGGCCTGTCCGCGCCCGCCGTCAAGCGACGCGTGGACCGGCTGCGCGCCACCGGCGCCATCACCGGCTTCACCGTGCGGGTGGACCCCGTCGCCCTCGGCTGGGAGACCGAGGGCTTCGTCGAGATCTACTGCCGAGGCAACACCTCCCCGGAGACCATCCAGCGGGGCCTGGAGCGCTACCAGGAGGTCGTGTCCGCCTCCACCGTCACCGGGGAGGCGGACGCGGTCGCCCAGGTCTTCGCCGCCGACATGCGGCACTTCGAACGGGTCCTGGAAAGGATCGCGGGGGAACCCTTCGTCGAGCGGACCAAGTCCGTGCTGGTGCTGTCACCGCTGCTGCGACGATTCTCGTCCGGACCGCCCGCCTGAGGGCCGCCCGCACTATCCTCGAGGTCATGACCTGGCGACATTGATCCACCGGTAACGCCTCCCGAGGGCCGCCTCGGATGCCGTACGTCCTCCACGTCCGGTGTCCGAACCGCCCTTACGGGAAGGCCTCATGACCTCCACGCCCACGCGTGCGCCCGACCTCCGCGTCCGACGGCTGACGACCACGCTGTACGGCTACGCGTTCCTCGAAGACTTCGTGCTGCTCTACCCGGTGTACGCGCTGCTGTTCAGCGACACCGGTCTCACCGTCTGGCAGATCTCCTCCCTGTTCGCCCTCTGGTCGGTCACCGGCGTCCTGCTGGAGGTCCCCTCCGGCGTCTGGGCCGACGCCGTCTCCCGCCGTCTGCTCCTGTGGCTCGGCCCGCTGCTCACCGCCGCCGGCTTCACCCTGTGGGCACTGGTGCCCTCGTACGGCGCCTTCGCGGCCGGCTTCGTCCTGTGGGGCGCCGGCGGAGCACTCGCCTCCGGGGCGCTGGAGGCCCTGGTCCACGACGAACTGGAGCGGCTCGACGCGGCCGGCCGGTACGCCCGGATCATGGGCCGGGCCCGCGCGGCCGGCCTGGTGGCCGTGATGGCGGCCATGGGACTCGCCGGTCCGGTGCTCGACCGGGGCGGCCACACCGCCGTCTGCGCGGCCGGCATCCTGGCGTGCCTGCTGACCGCGGCCACCGCCCTCCGGTTCCCGGAACACCGGACCCCGGCGACGGGACACCGAGGCCGGACCGCCCCCCTGCGCGCCGGACTCGCCGAGGCACGCGCCGACCGGTCGGTGCGCGGCGCGCTGCTGCTCGTACCGGCCGTCGGCGCGGTGTGGGGCGCCCTCGACGAGTACACGCCGCTGCTGGTGCGGGACACCGGCGTCGCGGACGGGACCGTCCCGTACCTCCTGCTGCTGATCTGGGCCGGTGCCACCGTCGGGAGCCTGCTCGCCGGCGAGGGCGAACGCCTCGGCACGAACGGACTCGCGGCCCTGCTCGCCTGCGCCGGACTCGCTCTCGCCGTCGGCACGCTCGCCGGCACGCCGGCCGGCCTGGGTCTGGTCGCCCTCGCCTTCGGAGGCTTCCAGGCGGCGACCGTGCTGGCCGACGCGCGACTCCAGCGGCGCATCGGGGACACCGGACGGGCCACCCTGACCTCGCTCGCGGGCCTGGGCACCGAGCTGGCCACGGTCGCGGTGTTCGGCGGCTACGCCCTGATCGCCTCGCACAGCCCGCACAGCACGGCCTTCGCCGTGTTCGCGGTGCCGTATCTGGTGACGGCGTTGCTCCTGATCCTCACGAGGCCATTGCGCTCGCCGAGAGGCGTCCCGTAGGTTGTGCGCCAATCGCTACCGATGGGTAACAACCGTTGGTGTCTGCTTCGCCGCCCAGCCATCCGAGCGTCCTGGGGAGAGCTATGCGCCGACTCATCGGCCGTCCCGCCACGGTCCGCGCCCGCATCGTCGCGCTTGCGTTCGCACCGGCGCTCGCCCTGCTGGCCTTGTGGACCTTCGCCATGGTGTCGGTCACCGGCGAACTGCGCGCACTGACCCGGCTGCAGGGTGTGTACGAGGACTTCGGCACGCCCGTCGACACAGCGATCGGGCAGATCCAGATCGAACGGCGGCTGGCCGCCACCTACTTGGGGACGGGCCACCGCAAGTCGGCGACCCTGGACCTCATGGAGCAGCACCGCCGCACCGACCGCGCCGTGAACGCCATGCGCGACGCGATCCGGGACGGCGACCGCGACCGGCTCTCCGGCCCGCAGCGCCAGGCCCTCGACGCCATGGTCGGCGCCGTCGAGGAACTGGAGGGACTGCGCCATCGAGTGCTGGCCCGCGACATCTCCTGGGACCGGGCCGTCGACGAGTACGGTGCGCTCGTGGAACCCGGGTTCGACATCCAGTCCGCCCTCACCGCCCTGCAGGCCGGGCAGCTCGCGCGGGAGGCGCAGGTCGTCGTCGAACTCGTCCGGGTGCGGGAGTTCGTCTCCCGCGAGGACGCCCTCGTCGCCGGGGCGCGCGCGGCCGGCCGACTGACCGACCGGCAGTACGACACGCTCACCGCGGCGATCGGGCACCGCCGGGTCTTCGAGCGGACGTATGTGGCCGACCTGCCGGCCGACTCACGGGCGTTGTTCCAGGAATTCCAGCGCGGCGAACTGCACGGCGAGTTGACCCGGAGCGAGGAGGCGCTGCTGCGGGCGGGGCCGGAGCGCGCCGGTGAGGCCGTCGTGGCGGAATCCTGGCGCACGACCACCGACCGGGCCGTCAAGCGCTACATGGAGCTGTGCACCCAGGCGGCCCTCAACTCCGCCGAACGCGGCCGGAGCTTCGCCCATCAGGAGCTGATCAAGGCGGCCGTCGTGGGCGGGCTCGGGCTGGCGGCCATCGGCCTGTCCCTGTGGTGGGCGGTGCGCGGTGCCCGCCGCATCTCCCGCCGGCTGGAGGAACTGCGGGACGCGGCGGACCTGCTGACCACCCGCCAGCTGCCCGATGTCATGGTCAGGTTGAGCGCCGGCGAGGAGGTGGACGCGGCAGCCGAGGCGCCGCCGCTGGCCGACGGGGAGGCGGAGTCCGACGAGATAGGCCAGGTCGGCCGCTCCTTCAACGCCGCCCGCCTCGCCGCCGTCGAGGCCGCCGTCCGGCAGGCCACCCTGCGCCGCGGGCTGTTCGCGGTTCTCCTCAGCATCGCCCGGCGCAACCAGACCCTGGTGCACCGGCAGCTGAAACTCGTCGACACGCTGGAACGGCACACGGACGACCCCGACATGCTGGAGCAGTTGTTCCGCATCGACCACCTCACCACCCGGATGCGGCGCCACGCGGAGAACCTGATCATCCTCTCCGGCGCCGCCCCGGGCCGCAGATGGCGCCGCCCCGTGCCCATCGCCGACGTCGTCTCCTCCGCGGTGAGCGAGATCGAGGACTACGTGCGCGTGGAGGTCCCGCCGATGGACCGGGTCGGCGTCGCCGCGGATGCCGTCGCGGACGTCGTCCACCTCGTCGCCGAACTCCTGGAGAACGCCACGGTGTTCTCACCCCCGCACACCCGGGTGACACTGCGCACCGGCCGGGAGCGCGGCGGCTACGTCCTGCGCATCGACGACCGGGGACCCGGCCTCGACTCCGGGCCGCTCCACGAGGCTCACCGCACCCTCGACCACCCCGATGGCTTCGATCCCTCCCGCCACGACCGGCTCGGCCTGTACGTGGTGGGACGGCTCGCCGCACGGCATGCCATCGAGGTGACGCTGCACGAGTCCCCGTACGGCGGGACGACGGCCGCGGTCCTGCTGCCCGGAGAAGTACTGGCGCACCTGGAGTCCGAGGTGTCAGAGGTGCCCGAGAAGACGGAGGAGACGGAGGGCGTGTCCTCGCTGCCGTGACCGACGACGACCACCGGTACGACGACGATCACCCGCACGACGACCACTGGTACGAGGACGAGACCGGCCTGATGGTGCGGCCCTACGCCGTCACGCGAGGCCGGACCCGTCCCTCGGGCGGGCCCACCATCACCCTGCTGTCCCAGGTCAGTGCCGTGGAGTCCGGCCTGGCACAGCCCGGTGTCGACCACACCCGCACCCGCCTGCTCGACCTGGTGCGCCGCCGGGGCCCCCTGCCGGTCGTCGAACTCGCGGCGGCCGCCGACCTGCCGCTGACCGTCGTCCGGGTGCTCCTCGCGGACCTGGCCGGAGCCGGCCTGGTGTGGATCGGCGCACCGCGCCGCCCGGGCGGGCCGGCGACCGACCCGGAACTCCTGCGCGAGATCGTGGCACGGCTCCGGGAGCTGTGACCCCCCGTCCCGCTTACCGACACGCCCACGCGACGTCGCGGTCGGGCCCCGGTCGCGGACGGTGACGCCGGTGCACCGGCTCCGTGCGCCGGACGCGGTGGTGACGACGGAGACCACGGAGAGCGTCCCAGCCGGGTTTCACGCGGTGGCGTATCGCGTACAGCGGTGGAGGGCGGCCTCTGCGCGCGTGAGAGGGAGGTCGCCGAGGCCCCGACGCCGTGCCTGCCCCCTGCGACTCCGGTCGCAGGCAGGCCCCGGTCGGGAGCACGCAACGAATCGCCGCTGATCCCGCACCGGACGCAATGATCCGCTCACCGATGCGCAACGGCCACTTCTTGCCCGGCCGAGCCGGCCGACCGTACCGTCTAGGCGATCCCTCCCGGCGGCCCTCCGCCCGCCCCCCGCCCTCCCGCGTACCGACGAGGAACACGCATGCGCACCGCCCTGCTCCAGAGCTCCGGACGGCCCGGTTCCGTCAGCGAGAGCCTCAAGGTCCTCGACGAGGCCGCCGGCCGTGCCGCCACGGCCGGCGCCGGCCTGCTCGTCACATCGGAGCTGTTCCTGACCGGATACGCGATCGGCGACGACATCGCGGTGCTCGCCGAGCCCGCCGACGGCGACGCGGCCGACGCGATCGCCCGGACGGCTACCCGGCACGGGCTCGCCATCGCCTACAGCTACCCGGAGCGCGTGGGCGACACGGTCCACAACTCCACCCAGCTCGTCTCCGAGGACGGCACCCGCCTCGCGAACTACCGCAAGACCCACCTCTTCGGCCCCTTCGAGCAGGACCACTTCGCCCCCGGAGACCAACAGGTCGTCCAGGCCGAACTGCACGGCCTCACCGTCGGCCTGCTGACCTGCTACGACATCGAGTTCCCCGAGAACGCGCGCGCCCACGCCCTGGCCGGCACCGATCTCCTGCTGGTGCCCACCGCGCTGATGCATCCGTTCCAGTTCGTCGCCGAGTCCCTCGTGCCGGTACGGGCGTTCGAGAACCAGATGTACATCGCGTACGTCAACCGGGCCGGCCACGAGGGCGAGTGGGAGTTCGCGGGACTCTCCACCCTCGCCGGACCCGACGGGACCGCCCGTACCCGGGCGGGACGCGGCGAGGAACTGGTGATCGCCGACGCGGACCCCGTGCTCCTCGCCGCCTCCCGCGAGCACAACCCGTATCTGCGGCACCGCCGCCCCGCCCTGTACGGGCCCCTCGGCTGAACCCCGCCCCCGCGCCCGCCCCCGCTCCGACATCTTCCGTGCAAGGAGTCCGCACCCCATGACGTCCACGGTGCCCAACGCCGTCGAGCACGCCGACGAGCAGCAGCCGCCGATCACCATGTTCGGCCCGGACTTCCCCTACGCGTACGACGACTTCCTCGCGCACCCGGCGGGCCTCGGCCAGATCCCCGCGACGGAACACGGCACCGAGGTCGCGGTGATCGGCGGCGGCCTGTCCGGCATCATCACCGCCTACGAGCTGATGAAGATGGGTCTCAAGCCCGTCGTGTACGAGGCCGACCGGATCGGTGGCCGGCTGCGCACCGTCGGATTCGAGGGCTGCGACCCCGCGCTCACCGCCGAGATGGGCGCGATGCGCTTCCCGCCGTCCTCCACGGCCCTCCAGCACTACATCGACCTGGTGGGCCTCGAGACCCGTCCGTTTCCCAACCCCCTCGCCGCGTCGACACCGTCGACCGTCGTCGACCTCAAGGGCGAGTCCCACTACGCCGAGACCCTCGACGGCCTCCCGCAGGTCTACCGGGACGTGGCCGACGCCTGGGCCCGGTGCCTGGAGGAGGGCGCAGACTTCTCCGACATGAACCGCGCCCTGCGCGAGCGCGACGTCCCGCGCATCCGCGAGATCTGGTCCCGGCTCGTCGAGAAGTTCGACGACCAGACCTTCTACGGCTTCCTCTGCGACTCCGAGGCCTTCAGGTCCTTCCGGCACCGCGAGATCTTCGGCCAGGTCGGCTTCGGCACCGGCGGCTGGGACACCGACTTCCCCAACTCCATCCTGGAGATCCTGCGCGTCGTCTACACCGAGGCCGACGACCACCACCGGGGCATCGTCGGCGGCTCGCAGCAGCTGCCGCTGCGCCTGTGGGAGCGCGAACCGGAGAAGCTCGTCCACTGGCCCTACGGCACCTCGCTGAAGACCCTGCACGTGGACGGCGAGCCGCGACCGGCGGTGACGCGGCTGCACCGCACCGCGGGCCACCGCGTCACGGTGACGGACGCGAACGGAGACGTCCGTACCTACCGGGCGGCCGTCTTCACCGCCCAGTCCTGGATGCTGCTGTCAAAGATCGCCTGTGACGACGCGCTCTTCCCGATCGACCACTGGACCGCCATCGAGCGCACCCACTACATGGAGTCCAGCAAGCTCTTCGTGCCCGTCGACCGGCCCTTCTGGCTCGACAAGGACGAGGACACGGGGCGGGACGTCATGTCGATGACGCTGACCGACCGCATGACCCGGGGCACCTATCTGCTGGACGACGGCCCGGACCGGCCCGCCGTCATCTGCCTGTCCTACACCTGGTGCGACGACAGCCTGAAGTGGCTGCCGCTGTCACCGAACGAGCGGATGGAGGTCATGCTGAAGTCGCTGGGCGAGATCTACCCGAAGGTCGACGTCAGGAAGCACATCATCGGCAACCCGGTCACCGTCTCCTGGGAGAACGAGCCCTACTTCATGGGCGCGTTCAAGGCCAACCTGCCCGGTCACTACCGGTACCAGCGGCGCCTGTTCACGCACTTCATGCAGGACCGGCTGCCCGAGGACAAGCGGGGCGTCTTCCTCGCCGGCGACGACATCTCCTGGACGGCCGGCTGGGCCGAGGGCGCCGTCCAGACCGCGCTCAACGCCGTCTGGGGCGTCATGCACCACTTCGGCGGAGGGACCGACGCGTCCAACCCCGGGCCCGGTGACGTGTACGACGAGATCGCGCCGGTGGAACTCTCCGACGACTGAACCCGGCCGCACCGCGGGCGCCGCGGCCGGCCGGCCCCGGTTCCGCTCAGCCGGGCAGCGGTGTGAGCAGCATGCGCCCGGCGAAGCCCACGGCCAGGTCGAGACGCGCGGCGAACTCCTCGGCGACGTCCGGCAGCCCGCGCAGCGCCCACAGCGCGCGGGCCGTCGTCCACGCGGCGTCCCGGGCGCGGTCCAGGCTCCACGCACCGGCCAGATGGGTGAGGGGATCGGCGAGCTGGAGGAGGTCGGGACCGGGCATCAGGTCCTCGCGGATGCGCTCCTCCAGCGCGGTCAACAGATCACCCACCTGCTCGAACTCGTCCTCCAGCCAAGCGGGTTCGCAATCGAGGGTACGGCAGGTGTCCACGACGGCGAGCGCCAGATCATGACCGATGTGCGCATTGATGCCCGCCAGCGCGAACTGCAGCGGACGTACGCCGGGATGGTGGCGGAACTGGAACAGCGGGCGCCAGCAGGCCGGCGGGCGGCGCCCCTCGGACACCGCCTCGACGGCGGCCAGATAGCGCTCGGCGAACACCACGTTCAGGGTGACCGCCGCCCGCGCGTCCGCGAGCGGACCCGCGTCGATGCGCCGGTCGGCCTCCGTCGTCACCGTGAGGTAGACCCGGTTGAAGACCGCGATCCCGTCCCGGCGGGGCAGGGCGGAGTCGAGGGCGCGCATACGGGAGACGGCCGTGTCTACAGGGGTGTGGACTTGCTCGCATCGCGCCATGAGCGCAGATTCGCACCTTTAGTGTGGTGCCCGTGGCGGCGGGACCGACGCTTCCCCGGAACGGGGTAACGCGCCCGCCGTGGGGGAGGGGGAGCAGTACGTGTCAGGCTCGCGTGCCCAACGCCTGGCCGCTCGGCGATCCGCGCGCAGAGGCGTGGCCCGGCGCGGCACCATGGTCGCGGCCGCCTCCGTCGTGGTGGCCGTCGGCACCGCCACCGGGATGCTCTCCGCCCTCGGCGGGGACCGCGGCTCGGACGAGGCACGGCCGCCCGGGGTGACCGCGTCGCCCCGGCTGGAACCACTGCCCGCCGTGCCGTCCCCGTCGCCCGCCGAACCCTCCCCGTCCGCTTCTCCGGAGCCCGGTCCTGAGAAGGCCGGGAAGGAGGGGGAGCGGGGGAAGGCGAGTGCCACGGCGTCCGCGTCCGGGAGCGCGCCGGAGCAGCGGTCCGGCGCGGCGTCCACCCGGCTCTACCGCCACCCCGAGTCCCAGGTCCTGGACTGGGTGCGGGCCAACCCCGGCGATCCGCGCCGGGCGGTCATAGAGTCCCGCATCGGCGACCGGCCCGCGGCGGTGTGGTTCGCGGACTACTCACCGGACACCCTGACCGCGCGGGTCCGCGCGGTCACCTCGGGTGGCGCCGCGCGGGGGCAGGTGCCCGTCGTCGTGCCGTACGCGATACCCGGCCGTGACTGCGGCGGGCACTCCCAGGGAGGAGCGCCCGACCTGGACGCCTACGACGGCTGGATCGACCGGTTCGCCGCCGGGCTGGGGTCCGGCGAGGTCGTCGTGATCCTGGAGCCGGACTCCCTCGCCCAGGTCGAATGCCTCTCCGCGGGCGAGCGCACCGCCCGCTTCGCCTCGCTGGCCCGCGCCGGACGGGTGCTCAAGGAGGCCAACCCCCGGGCACGGGTCTACTACGACGCCGGGCACTCCGGGTGGAACGCGCCCGTGAAACAGGCCGGCTGGCTGCGGCAGGCCGGGGCCGCGTCGGCGGCCTCCTCCGACGGCGTCTTCAGCAACGTCTCCAACTTCCACGCCACCGCCGGCGAGATCGCCTACGACCGGCGGGTGCTCGACGCCCTCGGCGGCCCGCCGGGCCTCGGCGCGGTGATCGACACCAGCCGCAACGGCAACGGCGCTCCGGCCGACGGCGAGTGGTGCGACCCCGCGGGCCGCACACTCGGCCGGGCCCCGACACTCAGCACCGGCGAGGCGGGGATCGACGCCTACCTGTGGGTCAAGCTGCCGGGGGAGTCGGACGGCTGCAAGGGGGCGCCGGGCACCTTCACCCCGTCGTACGCCTACGACTTGGCGCGCTGACCGCCTTCGCCGTCCGCCTCGCCGTCGCCCTTCCCGCCGCTCGTGCCGGCCTCGGCGTCGTTGCCGCTCGTGTCGTAGGACGAGGTGCCCTCGTCCAGCAGCGGCTCCTGCGTCTTGAGGTGGGCGGGCGCGAAGGCGCGCAGCGCGTGGTAGCCCGTGATGACGACGAGCGTGCCGAGCGCGATGCCGCTGAGCGAGAAGGTGTCGGTGAACTCCAGCGTGACGTTGCCGACGCCGATGATGATGCCGGCGGCGGCCGGCACCAGGTTCAGCGGATTGCGCAGGTCCACCTTGGCGTTGGTCCAGATCTGGGCGCCGAGCAGGCCGATCATGCCGTACAGGATGACGGTGATGCCGCCGAGCACACCTCCGGGGACGGCCGCCACGACCGCGCCGAACTTCGGGCAGAGGCCGAACAGCAGGGCGAAACCCGCGGCCGCCCAGTACGCGGCGGTCGAATAGACGCGGGTCGCCGCCATCACGCCGATGTTCTCGGAGTACGTGGTGTTGGGCGGGCCGCCCACGGCGGTGGACAGCATGGAGCCGACGCCGTCGGCGGAGATGGCCGTGCCCAGCTTGTCGTCGAGGTTGTCGCCGGTCATCTCGCCGACGGCCTTGACGTGCCCGGCGTTCTCGGCGATCAGCGCGATGACGACCGGCAGGGCGACCAGGATCGCCGACCACTCGAACGACGGGCCGTGCAGGGTCGGCAGACCGATCCAGTCGGCCTGGCCGACGCCCGACAGGTCCAGGCGCCAGTGATCGGTGACCTCACCGCTCGCGTCCGCGGAGTGGATCTGCCCGAAGACCCGGTCGAGGCCCCAGGACAGGACGTACCCGAAGACCAGCCCGAGGAAGATCGCGATGCGGGACCAGAAACCGCGCAGACACACCACCGCCAGACCGGTGAACAGCATCACGAACAGGGCGGTCCACTGGTCCTGCGGCCAGTAGGTGGCGGCCGTGACCGGCGCCAGGTTGAAGCCGATCAGCATCACCACCGCACCGGTGACGATCGGCGGCATCGCGGCGTGGATGATCCGCGCTCCGAAGTGCCGTACCGCGAGCCCCACCAGGAACAGCGCGGCCCCGACCACGAACACCGCGCCGGTGACGGTGGCGCTGGACCCGCCCTGGGCCCGGATGACCGCGGCGACGCCGACGAAGGAGAGCGAGCAGCCCAGATAACTGGGCACCCGGCCGCGCGTGGCCAGCAGGAACACGATGGTCGCGACGCCCGACATCATGATCGCGAGATTGGGGTCCAGACCCATGAGGACCGGTGCGACGAACGACGCCCCGAACATCGCGACGACGTGCTGGGCCCCCAACCCCGCGGTGCGGGGCCACGAGAGCCGTTCGTCGGGACGGACCACCGCACCGGGGGCCGGTGTGCGTCCGTCGCCGTGCAGTGTCCAGCGGACGCCGAGATCCATGAGCTGTCGCTTTCGTCGTTCGTGCAGCGTGTCCGGACCATTGTGAGGGCTGATCGGGCATGCTCCGGTCACGCGGGAGGGCGGGGCCGGGCCCGCCCGCACCCGAGCGTGATCCGCGGCCCCGGGGAGGGAGTCCGGCGAGACGGTCCGCGGGGCTTTCAGGTCCGTGGGCCGGGAACGGCCGCGTCCGGCCGGATGATCTTCACCCGGTCCCCGCCGCGCAGCACGCCCGCGAAGCCGGCCAGGCCGCACGACAACACCGTGACCAGGACGAACGACACCATCAGACTGGTCGCCTGGGCCAGCAGCCCGATCGCGCTCGGAGCGATCAGCCCCGAGGTGTACGTGATGGTCGCGACGCCCGCGATGGCGAGGCTCGGGTTGCTGCCGCTGCGGCCGGCCGCGGCGAAGCACAGCGGCACCACCACCGCGATGCCGAGACCCATCAGCGCGAAGCCTGCCATCGCCGCCGCGGGGTGCTGCGCGAGGACGATCAGCAGTCCACCGCCGACGGCGACGACACCGCTCGCGCGGACCGTGCGCACCGCACCGTAGCGGTCCACCACCCGGTCCCCGGCGATCCGGGCGACCGCCATGGTGAGCGTGAACCCGGTGGTGCAGGCCGCCGCGAGACCGGCCGAGGCTTCCAGCCGGTCGCGCAGATAGACCGCCGACCAGTCGAGGCTCGCGCCCTCCGCGAAGACGGCGCAGAAGCCGATCGCGCCGATCAGCAGTGCGGAGCGGGGCGGCAGCGCGAACCTCGGCGGCGGCTCCTCGTCCGGGGCGGACCGCAGATCGAGGACGTGGCCGGCCGCGAGGACGCCCGCCACGGTCAGGACACCGGCCGCGAGCGTGTGGTGCAGCCGGGCGTCCGCACCGAGGTGCGCGGCGAGCGTGCCGGCCGCCGAACCGATCAGGGCGCCGACGCTCCACATGCCGTGCAGCCCGGACATGATCGACCGGTCGAGCCGGTTCTCCACCTCCACGCCCAGGGCGTTCATCGCCACGTCGGACATGCCGGCCGTGGCGCCGTAGACGAACAGGGCCAGGCAGAGGGTGAGCAGGTTCGGGGCGACGGACGGCAGGACCAGCGCGAGCGTCCACAGAGCGATCAGCCCGCGCAGTGCGGCCCGGGCGCCGAAGCGGTGGCTGACCCGCCCCGCCAGCGGCATCGCGAGGGACGCGCCGAGCGCGGGGAAGGCGAGCGCGAGCCCCAACTGCCCGGGGCTCACGCCGGCATGGTCCTGGATCCACGGCACACGGGTGGCGAACGAGCCCGTGACGGCGCCGTGCACGGCGAACACCGCCCCCACGGCGTACCGCGCCCGCCGCACCTCGTGCTGCCCGTACACCTCTGCACTCATGGTCCCGCCCCTCCCGGTCGCCCAAGGCATCCCTGACGCGCGGGGTAAACTATCAGGGACCCTGCCTGAAAGATAAGGGGATTTTCGTCAGTCCGGCCCGGCATGGCACGGCACAGTCCGGTCCGGCGCCCCTCGCTCCGGCCTGCTCGCCCCGCCGGCCTGCTCGCCCGGCCGGTCCGGTCCGGCCGCCGTCATCGCCGCCGCCCGCCGACGGCGGACCGCCGATCTGGAAGGATCACGCCATGGCCGCATCCCCGAGCACCGCCCGAGCCATCAATGACCGGCTCGCCCTGCGGCTGCTCCAGCAGGAAGGACCGTTGACGGCCGGGCAGTTGAAGCAGCTGACCGGGCTGTCCCGGCCGACCGTCGCCGACCTCGCCGAGCGGCTGACCGCGGCCGGGCTGATCACCGTGGTCGGAGAGGCCGGGGAACAACGGCGCGGGCCGAACGCGAAGGTCTACGGGATCGTCGCCGACCGGGCGCACCTGGCCGCACTCGACGTGCGGACCGAGGGCGTCGCGGTGGTCGTGTCCGACCTCGTCGGCACGGTCCTGGCCGAGGCCTCCGCACCGATCGCGCCGGCCGCCGGGACGGGCCCGGCCGTGGAGCGGGCGGTGACCCTGGTCGAGCGGACCTTGAAGGATGCGGGAGCCGACCGGTTGCACACCGTCGGCGTCGGCGCCCCGGGGCTGATCGATCCCGCGAGCGGCGACCTGCGCGACTCCACGGGGCTGCCGGAATGGCACCGCCGGCTGGTCGCCGCGCTTCAGGACCGGCTGCCCGAGGCGCGGGTCAGCCTCGAGAACGAGACCAACCTCGCCGCCCTGGCCGAGCAGCGCGACGGGGCCGCCCGCGACCGCGACACCTTCGTCCTGCTGTGGCTCGGCCACGGCACCGGCGCGGCCGTGATCCTGGACGGCGCCCTGCGCCGGGGCGCCTCCGGCGGCACGGGTGAGATCGGCTTCCTGCCGGTCCCGGGCACGCCCGGCCTGCCGTCGGCCACGGACTGCGGCGGCGGCTTCCACTCCCTCGCGTCGGCGGCGGCGGTCGCGGAACTGGCGGGGGAGTACGGGGTCGTGGCCGAGCCGGGAGGGGAACCGGCGGCGGCGGGAGCGGTACGGGCGGCCGCCGCACGGGCGGGGAAGGAGCCGGGCTCCGCGGACGCGCGCTTCCTCGACGCCCTCGCCGACCGTGTCGCCGTGGGGGTCGCGTCGGTGGCCGCGCTGCTGGATCCCGGGTGCGTGGTGCTCGGCGGGGAGATCGGACAGGCGGGCGGCGAGGAACTCGCCGCCCGCGTGCGGGACCGGACGGCCCGGATGTCACCGCTGCCCACCGAGGTGCGGGCGAGTGTCCTGGGCGGCGAAGCGGTGCTGCGAGGCGCCCTCCTGACGGCCCGCGACCACGCCCAGGACGAACTCTTCGGCCCCACCGTGCGGGGCCACGCCCCCTGAGACGCGCTCCCCCGGCACCGGGTGCGCGCCTCTGCGTCCGCGGCGGCTCAATCACCCGGGGCGCCCGCCCGGTACGCGCTCACTTGCCCGCGCGTACGTGCTCCGCCCGCGCCGCCAGGAACTCCTCGAAGGTGCCCTTGCCCACCGCGTGCTCCGGGGCGAGATGGCCGCCGGCGCGGAAGGCGCGGTACGCCGCGCCCCGGAGGGGCACCTTGAGCACCGCGCGGCGGCGGCCCGTGGCCTCCAGGTAGGAACGCGCCAGGGACTCCAGCGTGCGCACCTCCGGCCCGCCCATGTCCGCGACGCGCCCCGCGGGTCCGCCCCGGGCCAGCTCCGCCAGACGGTCCGCGACCTCGGTCACCGCGATCGGCTGGTCCTTCACACGGGCCGGCAGCAGCATCACCGGAGACTTGCCCAGTCCCTGGAGGAGGGTGAGCACCAGGTCGTGGAACTGGGTCGTACGGAGCACGGTCCAGCCGAGCCCCGACTCCTCGATCAGCCGCTCCACCGCGAACTTGGTCCTGTAGTAGCCGAACGGCACCTGGTCGACACCGACGATCGAGATGTAGACGACGTGTCCCACCCCGGCCCGCCGCGCCGCCGCCACGAGGTTCTTCGCCGCCTCCTCGTCGCCGCCGCGCGGCGTGCTCGCACAGTGGACGATCGTGTCCACCCCCGTGACGGCCGTGTCCAGCGCACCGCCGCCCCGGCGCAGGTCGACGGCGTACGGCCGGGAGTGCCGGCTGAGCACCCGCACCTCCTGCGAGCCCGTCCGCAACCGCTCGCTGACGTGCCGGCCGAGGGTTCCCGTACCGCCGGTCACCAGGGTCGTGGTCATGCCGTTCAGCTCCTGTCGTCGGACGAAGGCGCTCCCGCCGGCGCACCTTCGTCAAGTTCATCAGGAGGGAGACGGAACCGCCGCCGGGAATGTGACACGGGACCGGCGGGCACGGTGACGAGGCCCCGCGGGCACAGTGGTGAGGCCCGGCGGCGGGCAAGGGCCGTCGTCACCGCCGCCGGGCCGGTCTCTGGAAGGGACTGCAGCAGACGGTAAGAGGACTAGACCATTGCGTCAATAGGTATGGACCAACTGCGGGGGTGTTCCGGCGTACTCCGGCGACGTCCAAAGGTGCGAAAGGGAGCGGCGGTCGGGCGGGCGTGAGCCGTCCGCCGGGAGCCCGCCCGGCGGTGACGGCGTGCGGTGTCACCTCCTGTGAGGCAGCCCACACCCGGTGCCCGCGTGGACGGTGGACGGGCATGGCACACTGGCCCTGTACCAGCAGCAGCGCACTCCGGGGTCGGTGAAAGTCCGAACCGGCGGTTACAGTCCGCGACCCGGCCGCTTCCAGTGGCCGGTTGACCAGGTGAAATTCCTGGACCGACGGTTAAAGTCCGGATGGGAGGCAGTGCGCGGCGGGCGGGCATCCATGCGCGCCGCCGTACCGGTCCGTCCTCGTGGCGGGCCCCGTCCGGCGTCGCTCCCGGTGTCTTCGTCCGTACTTCTGCCGTCATCGGCAGCCCCGGAGTCCGTGCCCGAAGAGGCAGGAGGACCCGGGAAGTGTTCACCGGAATCGTCGAAGAACTGGGCGAGATCACCGCCGTCGAGACGCTTGACGACGCCTGTCGTTTCCGGCTGCGCGGCCCCGCCGTCACCGAGGGCGCGAAGCACGGCGACTCGATCGCCGTCAACGGTGTCTGCCTCACCGTCGTGGACCACGAGGGTGACGAATTCACCGCGGACGTGATGGCCGAGACCCTGAACCGCTCCAGCCTCGGCGCCCTCGCCGTCGGCTCCCGCGTCAACCTCGAACGCCCCATGGCCCTGGGCGCCCGCCTCGGTGGCCACATCGTGCAGGGGCACGTCGACGGCACCGGCCGGATCCTCGG
Organism: Streptomyces sp. NPDC005774; assembly: GCF_042871645.1. NCBI lineage: Bacteria > Bacillati > Actinomycetota > Actinomycetes > Kitasatosporales > Streptomycetaceae > Streptomyces > Streptomyces sp. NPDC005774. The sequence continues at coordinate 73,587 of NZ_JBIAIV010000019.1, forward strand.
GCGCGAGCCGTCCGAGAACTGGGAGATCGTCAGGATCTCGCTCCCCGCCGAACTCTCCCGCTACGTCGTGGAGAAGGGCTCCATCACGGTCGACGGCATCAGCCTCACCGTCGTCGACGCCGGGCAGGACTTCTTCACCGTCAGTCTGATCCCCACCACCCTCGCCCTGACCACCCTCGGGCTCAAGCAGAGCGGCGACCCGGTCAACCTCGAGGTGGACGTCATCGCCAAATACGTCGAGCGGCTGATCGGCGACCGTGCGACCGGCGAGGGGGTCACCAAGTGAACTGGTTGAACTCCGAGGCGTTCACCCTCTTCGGCCAGCACATCAAGTGGTCGGACATGATCGGCAACGTGATCGGTCTGGCCGCCCTGGCCCTCGGCTGGCGGCGCTCCATCTGGACCTGGCCCGCCCAGTTCCTCTCGGGCGTCATCCTCTTCACGGCCTTCGCCACCGCCCACCTCTCCGGCAGCGCGGGCAAGCAGATCGTCGTGATGCTCGTCGCCGTGTGGGGTTTCCGGCAGTGGAACCGCGGCCGGCAGCAGGCGCAGGACGGTTCCCTCGCGGTGCGGTTCGCCACCTGGCGCGAGCGCGGCGCGCTGATCGGCCTGGCGGCCGTCGGCACTCTCGCCGTCGGCGGCCTGTTCACCGCCTTCCCGTCCCTGTCCTGGGACCCCTGGCCGGACGCGTACATCTTCGTCGGCACCATCGTCGCCATGTACGCCCAGGCCCGCGGCATGGTCGAGTTCTGGTTCGCCTGGCTGCTGGTCGACCTCGTCGGCGTACCGCTGAACTTCGCCAACGGCTTCGCCTTCTCCGGCTTCGTCTACGTCATCTACGGCGCGCTGGTCCTGTGGGGACTGCGCGACTGGTGGCTGCGCTCCCGCGAGGACGCGCGCCCCGCCCTGGAAGGAGCGCCGGCATGAACACGGCACCGATCCTCTACAGCACCGAGGAGTCCGAGGACCTCATGCTCGACCCGGTCGAACAGGCCATCGCCGACATCGCGGCCGGCCGCCCCGTCGTGGTCGTCGACGACGAGGACCGCGAGAACGAGGGCGACCTCGTCGTCGCCGCCGAGAAGGCGACCCCCGAGATCGTCGCCTTCATGATGAGCGAATGCCGCGGACTGATCTGCGCCCCCATGGAGAGCGACGAGCTGGACCGGCTCCGCCTCCCGCAAATGGTCGAGGACAACACCGAGTCGATGAAGACGGCCTTCACCGTCTCCGTCGACGCATCCGCCGCCCACGGCGTGAGCACCGGCATCTCGGCCGCCGACCGGGCCACCACGCTCCAGCTCCTCGCGAGCGGCACCGCCGAGCCCACCGACCTCGTCCGCCCCGGCCACGTCTTCCCGCTGCGCGCCCGCTCCGGTGGCGTACTCGAACGCAACGGCCACACAGAGGCCGCCGTCGACCTCGCCCGCCTCGCAGGACTGCGCCCGGCCGGAGCCATCGTCGAGATCGCCGGCGAGGACGGCCGGATGCTGCGCCTGCCCGAACTGATTCCGTTCGCCCGCAAGCACGGCCTGACGATCATCTCCATCGAAGCCCTGATCGCCCACCGCCGCAGCTCCGAGCCCGCCGTCCGCCGCGAGGCCGAGGTCCGGCTGCCCACCTCCCACGGCGTGTTCACCGCCTACGGCTACCGCTCCACCATCGACGGCGTCGAACACGTGGCCCTCGTCCACGGCGACATCGGCGACGGCCGGGACGTCCTCGTGCGCGTCCACTCCGAATGCCTCACCGGCGACATCTTCGGCTCCCAGCGCTGCGACTGCGGCCCCCAGCTGGACGCCTCCCTGGACCGCATCCAGGCTGAGGGGCGGGGCGTCGTCGTCTACCTGCGCGGACACGAGGGGCGCGGCATCGGCCTGATGTCCAAGCTGCGCGCCTACGAACTCCAGGAACGCGGACGCGACACCCTCGACGCCAACCTCGAACTCGGCCTGCCCGCCGACGCCCGCGACTACGCCGCCGGCGCGCGGATACTCGCCGACCTCGGGGTGCGCGGAGTCCGCCTGCTGACCAACAACCCCGACAAGTCCCAGGCACTCGTCCGGCACGGCATCGAGGTCACCGGCCGCGAGTCGATGCCCGTCACCGCCGGCGAGCACAACATCCGCTACCTGCGCACCAAGCGCGACCGGATGGGCCACGACCTGCCCTGGCTGGACACGCCGACCGTGCCCACCTGCGGCAACCAGTGACAGCGCCCGCCAGGGACAACCACCCACCACGGCAACCGGCAGGAGAGCCTGCCCCCGGCGGCCGGCAAGAGAATCACCGAGGAGAGACGTGAGCGGCAAGGGTGCACCGGAACTGTCCGTACGCAACGTGGGGGACCTCCGCGTCGCCGTCGTCGCGGCACAGTGGCACGAGAAGGTGATGGACGGACTGGTCGACGGCGCCCTGCGCGCCCTGCACGACCTCGGCATCGACGAGCCGACCCTGCTGCGGGTCCCCGGCAGCTGGGAACTCCCGGTCGTGGCCAAGGTCCTCGCCGGACGCGGCTACGACGCGGTCGTCGCCCTCGGCGTCGTCATCCGGGGCGGCACACCCCACTTCGAGTACGTGTGCCAGGGCGTCACCCAGGGACTCACCCAGGTCAGCACCGACACCGGCGTGCCCGTCGGCTTCGGACTGCTCACCTGCGACACCGAGGAACAGGCGCTGGACCGCGCCGGACTGCCCGGCTCCACCGAGGACAAGGGGCACGAGGCGGTCACGGCGGCGGTGGCGACCGCGGCCACCCTGCGTTCGGTATCCGAACCATGGCGGTGAGCAGCCCCCGACACCGCGTAGGGTAAGGACCACCATGTCCAAGAAGACGTTCGAGGAGCTCTTCACCGAGCTCCAGTACAAGGCCGCACACGGCGACCCCGCCACCTCCCGCACCGCCGAACTGGTGGAAAAGGGCGTCCATGCCATCGGCAAGAAGGTCGTCGAAGAGGCCGCAGAGGTCTGGATGGCCGCCGAGCACGAGGGTAAAGAAGCGGCTGCCGAGGAGATCTCGCAGTTGCTCTACCACGTTCAGGTGATGATGGTCGCCCGAGGCATCTCCCTCGACGACGTCTACGCCCACCTGTGAGTGCGAGCACCCTTACCACCCCTGACAACGCCGGACCGCAAAGGAAGCCGACCTCATGCTGCGCATCGCACTCCCCAACAAGGGTTCACTGGCAGGCCCTGCGGCGGAGATGCTGCATGAGGCCGGCTACCAGCAGCGTCGGGAGTCGAAGGAACTGAGGATCGTCGACCCGGTCAACGAGGTCGAGTTCTTCTACCTCCGCCCCCGCGACATCGCCATCTACGTCTCGTCCGGCCGTCTCGACATCGGCATCACCGGCCGCGACCTCCTGATCGACTCCGGAGCCGAAGCCGAGGAGATCCTGCCCCTCGGCTTCGCCCGCTCCACCTTCCGCTTCGCCGCCAAGCCCAGCGCCGCCAAGAGCATCGCGGACCTGAACGGCAGCACGGTCGCCACCTCCTACGAGGGCATCGTCGCGCGGCACCTCGCCGAGCAGGGCATCGACGCCTCCGTGGTCCACCTCGACGGTGCCGTCGAGACCGCCATCGAACTCGGCGTCGCCGAGGTCATCGCGGACGTCGTCGAGACCGGTACCTCCCTGCGCAACGCGGGCCTGGAGGTCATCGGCGAACCGATCATGACCTCCGAGGCCGTCGTCATCCGCCGCACCGGCGCCGAGACCGGGGCCGACGACACCGCCGAGTCCAAGGTGGGCCAGTTCCTGCGGCGCCTCCAGGGCGTCCTCGTCGCCCGCACCTACGTGATGATGGACTACGACTGCCGGGTCGAGCAGTTGGAGAAGGCCGTCGCGCTGACCCCCGGCCTGGAGTCCCCGACCGTGTCCCCGCTGCACAACGAGGGCTGGGTCGCCGTCCGCGCCATGGTCCCCTCCAAGGAGGCCCAGCGGATCATGGACGACCTCTACGACCTCGGCGCCCGCGCCATCCTCACCACGGCCATCCACGCCTGCCGTCTCTGACCCGGACCGATCCCGGAGCCGCACCATGCCGGACCCCACCCCCGACACCTCCCCGGATTCCGTCCCGGGCGCCCCGTCGGACCAACTGCCCGCCCTGCCCGTCACCTTCCGACCGGGCCGCACCCGCGCGGTGCTGCTCTTCGCGGCCGTCGCGCTCTTCGCGGCCATCTCCCTGATCGCGCTGCTGCTGAGGCAGCTCAGCCCGGGCGAGCGCCTCAGCTTCGTGTTCACCGCCGGGCTCCTGGCCGGAGTCCTGGTCCTGCTGGCCCGGCCCAGGGTCGACGCCGACGAGACGGGCGTCACCGTCGTCAACATCGTGACCCGGCGCCGGCTGGAGTGGGCCCAGATCCTTCAGGTGAACCTCCGTCCGGGTGACCCCTGGGTCTTCCTCGACCTCAGTGACGGCACCAGCCTGCCGGTGCTCGGCATCCAGCCGGGCATCGCCCGGGAGCGCGCCATCGCCGACGCGCGGGCCCTGCGGGCGCTCGCCGTGGCACGGACCACGACCAACGGCCCCGGAACCTCCCAGGGCTGATCCGGGAACACGTCAGGGACACCTCGGGAACACGTCGGGGACACCTCGGGGTCGTCCACCCTGCCGCAGTCGCCCCTGTCTTGATTAATCTGTCGGACACAGGCGCGACGACCGCGCCCTCGCCCCTGCCGCCCCGCCCGGTGCCCCAGGGGCTCCAGCTATCCGAGGAGTGACCCTCTCCGGCGATGGACGGATCGTCCTGCAGTACGTGCGCCGCCCCCTGTCGACATAGCGCGAACCCGCTCCCCGAGGTCCGCGACCGTGCACAAGCGGCGGCATCATGACCACCCCCCTGCTGCTCCTCGCAGCCGCATTCCTGCTGGTTCTCGCCAACGGGTTCTTCGTGGCCGCCGAGTTCGGCCTGGTCACCGTCGAGAGGCCGGACGCCGAACAGGCTGCCGCCGGCGGAGACCGGCGGGCCCACCGGGTCGTCGAGTCACTCAAGGAGCTGTCCTTCCAGCTCTCCGGAACCCAGCTCGGTATCACCCTCACCTCCCTGGTCGTCGGCATGCTCGCCGAACCCGCGCTCGCCGAACTGCTGCACGGCCCCGTCACCGGCATCGGTGTTCCCACCGGCGCGGTCTCCACCGTCGCCGTGGTCATCGGCATGCTGCTGGCCTCCGCCGTGCAGATGGTCATCGGCGAACTCGTGCCCAAGAACTGGGCGGTGTCCCGCCCCCTGCAGGTCGCGCGGTTCGTCGCCGGCCCGCAACATGCCTTCGCCCGCATGTTCCGCCCGGTCATCGCCGGACTCAACGCCGTGGCCAACCGGCTCGTGCGCACCCTGGGCATCGAGCCCACCGCGGAACTGGCCTCCGCTCGCAGCCCCGGTGAACTCGTCTCCCTGGCCCGGCACTCCGCGCGGGCCGGCACCCTGGAACAGGACACCGCGGACCTCTTCGTACGGACCCTGTCCCTGGCCGGACTGACCGCGCAGCACGTCATGACCCCGCGCGTGAAGGTCAGCGCCCTGCAGGACTCCGCGACCGCCGAGGACGTGGTGAACCTGACCCGGGCCACCGGCCTGTCCCGCTTCCCCGTCTACCGGGAGCGGATCGACGACGTCGTCGGCATGGTCCACCTCAAGGACGCCCTCGCGGTGCCCCCGCCCGACCGGCTGCGCACCCCCGTCGGCGGCATCGCCCGCCCGGTGCTGCTCGTCCCCGAATCCCTGCCCGTACGGCCGCTGCTGGCACGGCTGCGCAGTGGGCAGCCCATCGCGGTCGTCGTCGACGAGTACGGGGGTACGGCCGGTGTCGTCACCCTGGAGGACATCGTCGAGGAGATCGTCGGCGAGGTCCTCGACGAACACGACGACCTGCTCAGCGAGGCCTCCGAGCCCGTCCCAGCCCCGCCGGAGGACGGCAGCCCCGCCTGGGACGTCGACGGCAGCGTCCGCGTCGATGTTCTGCTCCGCACCGGCCTCGGCGTGCCCGAGGGGCCCTACGAGACCGTCGCCGGTCTGGTCGCCGCGCTGCTCGGCCGGATCCCGGCCGTCGGCGACCGCGCGGAACTGCCCGGCTGGCGGCTTTCGGTGCGCCGCGTCGGACACAACCGCGCCGAGCACGTCCGTCTGGTCCGGGCGGCCGAGGCTGCCCCGCCGCTCGTGGAGGCGGCCGGATGAATCTGCTGCACCTCCTGTTCGCCGCGCTGCTCGTCCTCGCCAACGGCTTCTTCGTGGGCGCCGAGTTCGCGCTGGTCTCCGTGCGCCGCAGCCAGATCGAACCACTCGGCACCGCACGGGCCCGCCAGGTCCTCCACGGGCTCGAACATCTGCCACAGATGATGGCGGCGGCCCAGTTCGGCATCACCGTCTGCTCACTGACCCTCGGTGCGGTCGCCGAACCGACGGTCGCCCGCCTGTTGGAGCCGGTCTTCGGATGGATGCGTCTGCCGCACGGCATGGTTCATCCGCTCGGTTACGTCATCGCGCTCGCCGTCGTGGTCTTCTTCCACCTCGTCATCGGCGAGATGGTTCCGAAGAACCTCGCGATGGCGGCCCCCGAGAAGGCCGCGCTGTGGCTGAGCCCCGGACTGGTCTGGTTCGCCCGCCTGTGCAGACCCGTCACGGTCGCCCTCGGCGCCTGCGCCCGGGCTGTCCTGCGGGCCTTCCGCGTCGAACCGAAGGACGAGATCGAGGCCGTCTTCACCAGCCAGCAGCTCAACCGGCTCGTCGAGGACGCCGGCCAGGCGGGCCTCCTCGACCCCGAGGAGGCAGAACGTCTGGAGGACGCCCTGGAGCTGGGCTCTCGCCCGGTGACGGACGTACTGCTGCCCCACGAGTCACTGGTGACGGTCGGCCCCGAGGTCACCCCGGCCCGGATCGTGGAACTCACCGCCCGCACCGGGTACTCCCGGTTCCCGGTCGCCGCACCCGACGGCGCCTTCATGGGCTACCTGCACGTCAAGGACGTACTCGACCTGGAGGAGCCCGACCGGGCGGTGCCGCAGCAGCTCTGGCGGCGCATGCCGGCGCTAGGGCCCGACGTCCCGCTCGACGACGCCCTCACCGTGATGCGCCGCGCCGCCACCCACCTTGCCCAGGTGGCCGACGCGTCCGGCCGGGTACGAGGCCTGGTGGCCCTGGAGGACGTTCTGGAACTTCTGGTGGGCGAGGTCCGGGACCCGGCGCACCGCGAGAGACCGGGCACGCGGGCGAACGGTGCGACGCGGCCAGGCAGCGGATCGCGGCCGGACCCCGGAACGCGTCCCGGCACCGGATCGGCGCCGGCCGGCAGAACGCGGTCCGGCACGGGGGCGGCTGTCGGGGTGACCGAACCCGGGAGCAGTGCCCGGAAGGGAGCGCTCACCGGCTGACGTCAGGGGCGCGGTGCTCCGGGAGCAAGCGCCACAGTGCGCACCGGCGGGTGCGCCGGGCCAGGAGCCGTGGGGCCCGGCGGTGTCATGCCGCCGGAGGGTCCTGCGGCCTCCGCCCGGACAGCACCTCCCCGTACGCCTGCATCAGATCCGGCAGCCGCAGCGTCGCCAGATCCTCCCGGGTCAGCGTGCCCGGATACGCCGGATACGCCGACAGCCGCAGATCCCGGTACGCGCAGCTCTTCTCGTACAGGGTCCGCAGGAAGCGCCCGTTGCCCAGCTCGTCGATCCACCCCTGGTCCACCACGTGCCCGGCGATGGACCGCAGTTCGTCCAGCGCCTCCTCGTCCCACACGTCGCCGTTCTCGGCGGCCAGTACCTCGCCGATCGAGGTGAGTTCGAGGGGCCGGTAGGAGGGGAAATCGACGCGGGTGGTGAAACGGGAGGACAGACCGGGGTTGGCACCCAGGAGACGGTCCATGCCCTCCGGATAGCCGGCCAGTATGACCACCAGATGGTCGCGGTTGTCCTCGGCCCGCTTCAGCAGTACCTGGAGCGCCTCGTCGCCGTACGCGTCGCCCTTGCCGTAGCCGGAGTTGGAGAGCGCGTAGGCCTCGTCGACGAAGAGGACCCCGCCGAGCGCGGAGTCGATCAGTTCGTTGGCCTTCACCGCCGTCTGGCCCAGATACTCGCCGACCAGATCGGCCCGCTGGGCCTCCACGAGATGGTCGCCGCCGAGCAGCCCGAGGGCGTAGAAGACCCGGCCCAGGATGCGGGCCACCGTGGTCTTGCCGGTGCCGGACGGCCCGGAGAAGACGAAGTGCCGTTTCGGCGGCTGCACCGGCAGCCCCTGCCCGGCCCGCAGCCGTGCCATGTTCAGCTGCGCCGACAACGCTTTGACCTGGCGCTTCACCGGTTCCAGGCCGACCATGCGCTCCAGCTCAGCGAGCGCTTCCTCCAGCAGGGTGGGATCGGTGGGGCCGGTCGGCAGCGGCATCACCGGGTCGCCCGTCCTCGCACGCACCGAGGGGCCCGTGGCCGGCGGCACGGGCGGCTCCTGCTCGGACAGCATCAGATCACGGCCCTCGGTGTCGAACAGCGGGTCGAGGGTGTCCGGGCCGTCCAGCAGATCCCCGCCCGCACCGCCGAGCGTGACCGTGCCGAGGTCGGCCGGGTCGTCGTAGCCGTCCCCCTCGGCGATGGCGGCGAGCCGGGCCGACGTGTCCATGAACGCGGGGTCGACCCGGTGCACGGCCCGGTACAAGGGGAGCGCGGCGGCGCTGCGACCGGTGCCCTCGTGGGCGCGCGCCAGCCAGTAGCGCAGCTCCTTGCGCTGCGGCTGCTCGCTGCGGCAGCGCATCAGAGCCGCCGACAGCAGCGGTTCGGCCTGCCCGTACATCTCCAGACGCACCCGGGCCATCCCGCCGAACAGACCCGTCTCGATCCCGAGCAGTGGATCACCGTGCAGTGGGTCGGTGTGCCGGACCAACTGCTCCCAGTCCTTGACCAGATAGGCCCGGCAGGCGTGCAGGAAGCGGACCTGTGGGTCGGTGTCCACCGGAGGGAGCCCGGCAAGGGCGCGGTCCAGCTCGGGGACATGGCGGCCGTCCAGCCAGTGGGAGGCGTGCGCGAGCAGCAGATCGCGCGGGCTCTCCAGCACCGGCTGCACCCACCATCCGAGCCAGTACCAGGAGTTGAGGGTGCGGCGGTGCCGGGCACGTTGTTCGCCGAAGCGGTCCCGGTGCCGGAACATCCGCAGCAGCGAGACCGTCGTGTCGACGCGCAGCGCGTGCAGGCCGAGCCAGCCGTCCGCCATCCCCGGGTCGATCCGCACCGCGGCCCGAAACTCCTCCTCGGCCTGTGGATAGGCGCCCATCGTGTAGGCGTCCACACCCCGCAGCCAGGCGAGGTCGGCAGGGGCCTGCGGGCCCTGCGTGCCGAAGTCCATCACGTCCCCCACAAACCGTGCCCCGTCGGTATGCCCCACCGGCCCTCGCCCGCCGGCTGCCCTGGAGCGAACCGCTGTGCCGCGGACCGGAGTTGCACGGTGCGCGAAGCAGCGTCCGTAGGTCGCACCGAAGGCATCGTACCTGCGGCGCCGCGACCTCCGTAGGGGGCCGTACCCGCAGCGGGACGGCAGGGGAGAGGGGCGTCCGCACCGCGCTGTGACCGAGGGTGATCGTCATATGCCGCTCGGCGTTCAAAAGGGGCGGAGAAGGCAGAACGAAGCCCCCGATCACGGGGGAACAACCGGGGGCTTCGCGTCTGCGGGCGGCTCCGAATGGCCGCACATTGAGAACGTAAGACCTGTACGGCCCCCGGTCAAGCGGAGTTGGAGCACTCCGGCGACTTGCCCGGGAGCGGGTCTTCACAAGTTCAACACACTGCGGACGACTCGTCACCGTGTGTGAGGGGCGGGTTCGGATCAGCGGCCCCGGCAGGCCCGGAAAGCACCTCGTATCCTTTCCCGTGCTCCCGAACCAGCTGGTGGGCGAAGGGGCGTGACGGGTCGTCGGCGAAGTGCCGCTGCTCCGCCCCGACCCAACCGTCCCAGAAGTCCCGCTGTTCCTCCCCGTCCCGCGCCCGCCCCCGCGACCAGGATTCCTCCGGGGGCAGATCCATCCACAGCAGCAGCGCCAGATACGGTCGCAGCGCCCGCCGCCCCGCGCCGACGCCCTCGACGACGACCACCGGGGCGGGCGGCAGCGGGCGCGGCGGTCCGAAGGCGCGGGCCCGCCAGTCGTAAGGGGTGTAGGACGCCTGATCACCGCGGCCGAGTGGACCGATCACCTGGCTCAGCAGCCGCCCGGTCCAGCCGAACAGCTCCTCGTGGCTGGCGATGTCGTCGAGCCGTAGCACGGGGGCGCCGCCCAGCGCGGCGGCCAGCCGCCCGGCGAACGTGGACTTCCCGGAGCCGGCGTGTCCGTCGACACCGACCAGCCGGACCGGTCCGCAGGAGGGGGCGAGCCGGTGAATGCGGGAGACGAGATCGTGCATGACTGGTTCCAGGGTGAGGCGGGTCGGGACGGGGTGGGGAGAGACGGTGACGGAGCCCCACTCTAGGACCTGCCCGCCCTCCCGGAACGATCCGCACAGCCGGACGGGCCGACGGGCCGACGTACCCGCCGAACCGCTGAACCGCTGAACCGCCGAACCGCCGAGCTGCCGGCCGCCGCCACGCGTGCCATTGGTCGAGTCCGATGACGGTCGGCGCGGCACGGCCCGGGGTGCTGGCGGGGCCCGCCCCGGTGCGTCCATAGTGGGCGGGCGTCGTTCCACCCGGTGGATACGGTCCCTCCGACCCGCGTCCACAGGGTGGAGCGATTTCGAGTCCGACTCCGACACCTGGGGGTCCTTCACCCATGAGCAGAGCCGAACAGTCGTCCCGCAGAACCCTCCTGGCCGCGGCGGTCGTCACCGCCGTCGCGTCGAGAGCGGGCCCGGCGTCCGCCCACGCCGCGACCGGCCGGTCCGCCGGCTCGGCGGGCGGCTCCGCGGACCCCGAAGCGGCCGCGGCCCGCCGCGTCGACAACCGGGCCTGGACCTCGTACGGCGACTGGCGCACCGGCCGCGCCGAGGGTACCCGCGCCGTCGCGGGCGTCCGCCCCGGCCTGGTGATCGCGAAGGCGGCCGGCACCACCGACTACACCGATCCGCACACCGGCCGCACCACCGCCTGGGAGTACGCGACCTGGACCTCGCCCGTCCACTGGCTCACCGTGCCGGCGGCGGAGGCCATCGTCTCCTGGAACGCGCGCACCCCCGACGGCACCTGGATCCAGGCCGAGTTGCAGGGCACGTACACGGACGGCACCGGCACACCCTGGTACGTGATGGGCCGTTGGGCGGCCGGCGACCAGGACATCCTTCGCGCCTCGGTGGACGACCAGAGCGACGGCCGGAGCACGGTCTGGACCGACACCCTCGCCGTCGACGACGTGGCCTCGGGCCTGCGCCTGGTCTCGTACCGGCTGCGTCTGACCCTCCACCGCCGTTCCGGCACGAAACTCACCCCCACCGTGTGGCGGATCGGCGCGATGGGCTCCGACGTGCCCGACCGCTTCACCGTCCCGGCGTCCCCACCCGGCGCGGCCCGGGAACTGATCGTCCCGCGCTACTCGCAGGAGATCCACAAAGGTCAGTACCCGGAGTACGACAACGGCGGCGAGGCCTGGTGCAGCCCGACCTCCTCGCAGATGATCATCGAGTACTGGGGCGGCCGGCTCACCGAGGAGCAGCTGGCCTGGGTCGACCCGTCCTACGCCGACCCGCAGGTGTGCCACGCGGCCCGCCACACCTACGACCACCAGTACGAGGGCTGCGGCAACTGGCCGTTCAACGCCGCCTACGCCGCCACCTTCGAGGGCCTTCAGGGCGTCGTCACCCGGCTCGGTTCGCTGACCGACCTGGAGACGCTGATCGCGGCGGGAATCCCGGCCATCACGTCCCAGTCCTTCCTCGAGGAGGAACTGACCGGAGCGGGGTACGGTACCGCCGGACACCTGATGACCGTGATCGGCTTCACGCCCGACGGCGACGTCATCGCCAACGACCCCGCCTCCCCGGACGGCGAGTCCGTCCGGCGCGTCTACCGGCGTCGCGAATGGGAGAACATCTGGCTCAGGACCAAGCGGTACAACGCCTCCGGCAAGGTCGCCTCCGGCACCGGCGGAGTCTGCTACCTCTTCTTCCCCGCGCGCCCCACCCCGCGTATGCGCCGGGCGCTCGCGGCCGTCGGTGTGCGCTGAACCAGTCCGTGCGGCGGGCTCCCACCGGTCGTCCGACCGTCGTCGGACGATCGGTGGGAGCCCGCCGCGCCCTCTGGCGCGTACCGTGTGACCAAGCTCTCGGCCGCAAAAGCCGCTCGCGGTGGCAAGGTGGACAGCGCCGTGGGGGAGTCCACGGTCCCCGAGACCAGCGAGAAGCCATGACCGCGAACGCAGCCACCGTCACCGCCCCCGCCGCCGCCGTCCCCGGTGTCCGCACCGGCGGCCCCCGGGAGGACGGCCCGAAGATCCTCGAGCACGTCATGGGATGGACCCTCGTCATGGTCGTCGCGATGTTCGTGACGCAACTCGGACTTCTCTGACCTCCGGGTCGCTCCGGCCTGCCGCGAGGGCCGACCTGCCATACTGCGGATGTCCCGCCCTTCGCAGGAAGCCAGGTCAGGATTGAATATCAGTCAGCAAGCCGCCGTGCGCCCCGGAGCGCGCAGCACCGAGCGTTCGCTGGCACGTCGTGCCGAACTCATCGCCATCGGCCGGAAACTGTTCGCCGACACGTCGTACGACGCGCTCTCCATGGACGACATTGCACGTCAGGCGCATGTTGCCAAGGGGCTGATCTACTACTACTTCCACTCCAAGCGGGGCTACTACCTCGCCATCATCCAGGACTCGGTCGCCGGCCTGGTCGCCTTCGCCGCGGGCGGTGTCGAACTGCCGCCCGCCCAGCGGGTGCACCGCACCGTCGACAGCTACCTGCGCTACGCCGAGCACAACCAGGCCGCGTACCGCACGATCGTCAGCGGCGGCGTCGGCTTCGACGCCGAGGTGCACGCCGTCCGGGACGGGGTGCGCGAGGCGATCGTCGCGACCATCGCCGAAGGCGCGTACGGAACCGCGGACATCACGCCCGTGGCGCGGATGGGCCTGCTCTCCTGGGTCTGCAGCGTCGAGGGCGCCACCCTCGACTGGATCGACCGCCCCGGGCTGCCCCGTGAGACCATGTGCGAGCTGCTGGTGAAGACGCTCGGTGGAGCCATGCGCGCCATCGACGAACTGGACCCCGCGCACCCGGCCCCGGAGCCCGCCCGGCGCGACGTCTGACACGACGGGCGCCGTGTCGGGGGCGGAGGTCCCCCCGTGGAGCCTCCGCCCCCCCGGCACGCCCGCGGTTACCTGATCGCGCCGATCAGTTCACCGTTCGCGGTGTCGCCGCTCAGTTCCCAGAAGAACGTGCCGGCGAGAGCCTGCTGCTCCTTGTACTCCATCTTGCTCGCGACGGTGGCCGGGGTGTCGTAACTCCACCAGTCGTTGCCGCACTTGGCGTAGGCGGTACCGCCCACCGTGCCGGTCGCCGGGCACTTTTCCTTGAGCACCTTGTAGTCGTCGATGCCGGGCTCGTACGTACCCGTCGCCGGACCGGTCGCGGTGCCCCCGGGCTCGGACTGCGTGACGCCCGTCCAGCCGCGACCGTAGAAGCCGATGCCGAGCAGCAGCTTGGAGGCCGGGACGCCGAGGCCCTTGAGCTTCGCGATGGTCGCCGCGGTGTGCGTGTCGGCCTTCGGGATGCCGTCGTAGGCGGTCAGCGGCGAGTGCGGGGCGGTGGGACCGGCGGCGTCCCAGGCGCCGAAGAAGTCGTACGTCATCGGGTTGTACCAGTCGACGTACCCGGCGGCGCCGGCGTAGTCCGCCGCGTCGATCCTGCCGCCGTCCGTGGCGTCGGCGGTGATCGCCGCGGTGACCAGGCTGCCGGAGCCGAACTTGGCGCGCAGTGCGGACATCAGGTCCGTGAAGGACTCCCGGCCGCTGGTGTCGCAGGTGGCGCCGCAGGCGTTCGGGTACTCCCAGTCGATGTCGATGCCGTCGAAGACGTCGGCCCACTTCGAGTTCTCGACCAGGTCGTAGCAGGACTGGGCGAACGCGGCCGGGTCCTTCGCGGCCTCGCCGAAGCCGCCGGACCAGGTCCAGCCGCCGAACGACCACAGCACCTTCAGGCCGGGGTGCTTCCGCTTCAGCTCGCGCAGTTGGTGGAAGGTGCCGCGCAGCGGCTGGTCCCAGGTGTCGGCCACGCCGTCGACGGACTCGGCGGCGGTGTAGGCCCGCTCGGTGGCCGCGTAGTTGTCGCCCATCGCGCACTTGCCGCCGGTGACGTTGCCGAAGGCGTAGTTGATGTGCGTGAGTTTGTCCGCGGAACCCGAGGTCTCGATGTTCTTGACGTAGTACGCGCGGTCGTAGGTGCCCCATTCGGTGAAGTACCCGATGACCTTGGAATCTGCGGCGGCCTCCTGAGCCGGGGCCGCCGCGGCGGCGGTCGAGGTGCCTGCGCCGGCGAGCAGTCCGGCACCGAGCGCGGCGGCGCAGGCGGCGGACACGAGCGCCCGCAGGGGGCGATGGCGGTGGGGGGATGGCATGCGGTGTGTCTCCTCGTGGGGGAGGGGAAACGTGAGTCGCTTGGCATGAACGCGGTGACTCGGTGGAGCGAAACAGTAGGAGGACTAGACCAGTGCGGTCAATGGTGCGGACCAATTTCGATGTCCGGAAAATTCTTGGAGTAAGCGGTCGTTAACAAGTGACGTGCCCTGCTCGATCGGGCATACTCACAGCTCACAGCGGCTGGCCGGCTGCCTCCGAGACCCGGAGGCCGAACCCTCGGCCAGGCGCCGGAACGACCCGGCGGAGCCGCCCCCAACCCGAGGCGCAGAGCCGCCGACGTGCCCGAACAGGGAGGAGAGCGTCGCCATGTCCGACCACGCCCCGCAGCCGGTGGACCGGCAATTGCCCACGGACGAGGCGCGGGACCTGATCTCGCTCGTCCGCGACATCGCACAGCGCGAGATCGCCCCGAAGGCGGCAGAGGAGGAGGACGCGGCCCGCTTCCCGCGCGAGGCCTTCACCCTGCTCTCCGGGTCCGGACTGCTCGGCCTGCCCTACGACTCCGCGTACGGCGGAGGGGGCCAGCCGTACGAGGTCTACCTCCAGGTCCTCGAGGAACTTGCCGCGGCCCGCCTGACCGTGGGCCTCGGGGTCAGCGTGCACACCCTCGCCTGCTACGCGCTCGCCGCCCACGGCACAAAGGAGCAGCAGGCCGAGTACCTGCCGGCGATGCTCGGCGGGGGCCTGCTCGGCGCCTACTGCCTCTCCGAGCCCTCCTCCGGGTCGGACGCGGCCTCACTGCGCACCAGGGCGGTGCGTGAGGGCGGGGGGGACTGGACGCTCACCGGCACCAAGGCGTGGATCACGCACGGCGGCATCGCGGACTTCTACACCGTCATGGCCCGCACCGGTGAGGAGGGCCCGCGCGGAATCACCGCGTTCCTGGTCCCCGGCGACGCCGAAGGGCTGAGCGCGGCCGTACCGGAGAAAAAGATGGGCATGAAGGGCTCGCCCACCGCGCAGGTCCACTTCGACGGCGTACGGGTCCGCGACGACCGGCGGATCGGCGAGGAGGGACAGGGCTTCGCGATCGCCCTGTCGGCGCTGGACGGCGGACGGCTCGGCATCGCGGCCTGCGCGATCGGCCTGGCGCAGGCCGCGCTCGACGAGGCGCTCGGTTACGCGTCCGGGCGACGGCAGTTCGGGCGGCCGATCGCCGACTTCCAGGGGCTGCGGTTCATGCTCGCGGACATGGCCACGCAGATCGAGGCCGGGCGCGCGCTGTATCTCGCGGCGGCCCGACTGCGGGACGCCGGGCGGCCGTTCGCCAAGCAGGCGGCCATGGCGAAGCTGCACTGCACCGACACGGCGATGCGGGTCACCACCGACGCCGTCCAGATCCTCGGGGGCTACGGCTACACCGCGGACTTCCCGGCCGAGCGCTACATGCGCGAGGCCAAGGTTCTGCAGATCGTCGAGGGAACGAACCAGATCCAGCGCATGGTCATCGCCCGTCATCTCGCGGGACCGCAGACGAGCTGAACCGACCGAGTCCCTGCCAGGGCGCCGCGAGCCGGGCCCACTCCGGGTCGTGCCGTCCGGGCAGGGCGCGGCCCTGATCGGCCCAGGCCCGCATCAGTTCCCGGTAGATCGGCGGATCCGGCAGCTGGGGCGGTGATGGCGGCGCAGTGGATACGGTCAGTGGCGCGACCGGGGTACGGGCCATGGGCTGCGGTGCGGGCCGAGGTCCGGGCGGCGGGGTGAGGACGAGTCGTCGACGCCCGGTCGTCGAGCGCGTGGGGGCCGTCATGCCTGGGCAACGCGGGAGCGGCCGGGCAGGTCACCGACCGTCCGAACAGTGCGTGCGTTCGCGGCCGGATGGAGGGACGGCCGGATGGTCCGGCTTCCGGCGCCCGGCGGCGCACCGCGTAGTGCCGGTCGCGGTGCGCGCGGCGGGTACGACGCGCGTGCCGGTACGCCGGGTGCACCCGGCGTACCGGCACGCGTCCGTGGCCGTTCGGTGCCGGACGGGGAGGCCAGGGACGGGCAGGGGCGGCTCAGGCCGCGTAGCGCCGCATGGCGGGGACCCTCATCGGGCGCGAAGCCGGACCCCCGACGTGCGAGAACGGCTGGGTGCGCCAGTCGAGCCCCTGAGGGAGCGTCAGCAGCAGGGCGGTGTCCTGCTCCTGGGGCGTGGCGGACTCGTCCGCCGGCCGGGCGTCGTCGGCGCTGCGGCCCGTACCGGCGCAGACCGTCAGCCCGAACGGGTTCCACGGCGTGGCGCACAGCGCGTGCTCCGGCAGGACCTCCTCGTCCGCGAGCAGGGCGATCGGCTGCGCGCAGTCCGGGCACATGACCCGGTACATCTCGAAGGTGTCGTATGCGTCGAGTTCGTCGTCGAGCGCGTCGGGATCGACGTACTCCGGGACGAGTTCGACGACCGGCTGCTGCTGCTTGGGCGTGCTGCGACCAGGGCGCTTAAGACTCTGCATGGGTTCTCCCCCTCGGGCTGGGCCGTGAAGGCGCTGCGGCCTCGACCACAGCAAGCACTTCCCGTCCCCCATAGGGGGTAATCACGAGACCATCATGGAGACCGTTCGAAAGCTGTGGTGTTCGTCACATGCCGACCGCGGGTGCCCCCTGCGACGGCTTTGTCCCCCCGCCCGGAACGGGAGGGGCGCCCGGCACATCACGAACCGGCCATGACCTGGACAGCTCAGGTATCCGACGGGATCAACTGCACTGTAGGTTCTTGCGCCATGGAGGAGCTGGACCGACAGATCGTGCAGCTGCTCGTCAAGGACGGGCGGATGAGCTACACAGACCTGGGCAAGGCCACGGGCCTGTCCACGTCGGCCGTGCACCAGCGGGTGCGCAGACTGGAACAGCGCGGCGTCATCCGCGGCTATGCCGCAGTGGTCGACCCGGATGCCGTCGGCCTGCCCATGACCGCCTTCATCTCGGTCAAACCGTTCGACCCCAGCGCCCCCGACGACATCGCGGACCGCCTCGCCGGCGTGCCCGAGATCGAGGCCTGCCACAGCGTCGCAGGCGACGAGAACTACATCCTCAAGGTGCGCGTGGCCACCCCGCACCAACTGGAGGAACTGCTCGCGCGGGTGCGCTCGCTGGCGGGTGTCTCCACCCGGACGACCGTGGTCCTGTCCACGCCGTACGAGGCCCGGCCGCCACGCGTCTGAGACCGTCACCCGCGCGGGAACGTCGACATGCGCGGGCGTACAGGGCGCACCCAGGGCGTGAACAACGGCCCTGGGTGCGGGCCGGGCCCTCCGAGGGGTGAGACTGGGGGCCATGAGCGAACGCACCGCCCCGCCGCACACAGACCCGCCGCGCACCGTCCTGCTCCGCCGCGGAGAGGTCCACAGCCCCGCCGACCCCTTCGCCACCGCGATGGTCGTCGAGGGCGGTCAGGTCGCCTGGGTCGGTTCCGAGGGTGCCGCCGACTCCTTCGCGGACGGGGTGGACGAAGTGATCGACCTCGACGGGGCGCTGGTCACCCCGGCGTTCACCGACGCTCATGTGCACACCACGGCCACCGGACTGGCGCTCACCGGCCTCGATCTGTCCGGGGCGCCCTCCCTGGAGGCCGCACTGGCCAGGGTGCGGGAGTTCGCCGCCGCCCGACCGGCCGACAGGGTCCTGCTCGGCCACGGCTGGGACGCCGCCCGCTGGCCCGGCGGCCGTCCACCGACCCGCGCGGAACTCGACGCGGCCACCGGCGGGCGCCCCCTGTACCTCAGCCGGATCGACGTCCACTCCGCGGTGGTCGGCACCGCGCTGCTCGACCTCGTCGCCCGCGAGGGCGTCGGCGAGATCACCCGCGAGGACGGCCCTCTCACCGGCGACGCCCATCACGCCGTACGCGCCGCCGCCCTGGGCGCCGTCACGCACGCCCAGCGCACCGAGGCCCAACGCGCCGCGCTGGCGCACGCCGCCTCGCTCGGCATCGGCACCGTCCACGAGTGCGGCGGCCCGGAGATCTCCTCCGAGGACGACTTCACCGGCCTGCTGCGGCTCGCCGCCGAGGGCCCCGGCCCGCGCGTCGTCGGCTACTGGGCCGAGCGGAACGTCGCCAAGGCGCGCGAACTGGGCGCGGCCGGCGCCGCAGGCGACCTGTTCGCCGACGGCGCCCTCGGCTCGCACACCGCGTGCCTGCACGCCCCGTACGCCGACGCAGGCCATACGGGCACCGCCCACCTCGACGCCGCCGCGATCGCCGCCCACGTCGTCGACTGCACCGAGGCGGGCCTCCAGGCGGGCTTCCACGCCATCGGCGACGCCGCCGTCGCCGCGGTGGCCGGGGGAATGCGCGCCGCCGCCGAGAAGGTCGGCCTCGACCGCATCCGCGCCGCCCGGCACCGCGTCGAACACGCCGAGATGCTCACCCCCTCGACCATCGCCGCCTTCGCCGAACTCGGCCTGACCGCCTCCGTCCAGCCCGCCTTCGATGCCCTGTGGGGCGGTGAGGACGGCATGTACGCCCGGCGCCTGGGCGCGGAGCGGGCCCGCACCCTGAACCCCTTCGCGGCCCTGCTGCGCGCCGGTGTCCCGCTCGCCTTCGGCTCCGACAGCCCGGTCACCCCTCTCGACCCGTGGGGCACCGTCCGGGCCGCCGCCTTCCACCGCACGCCGGAGCACCGCGTCTCCGTGCGCGCCGCGTTCACCGCGCACACGCGCGGTGGCTGGCGGGCGATCGGGCGCGACGAGGCAGGCGTCCTGGTGCCGGGCGCGCCTGCCGACTACGCCGTCTGGCACACCGGCGCTCTCGTGGTGCAGGCGCCCGATGACCGGGTGGCACGCTGGTCCACCGACCCCCGCTCCGGCACTCCCGGTCTGCCGGACCTGACCCCGGGCGGCGAGCTGCCCGTCTGCCGGCGCACGGTGGTCGGCGGACGCACGGTCTTCGTACGGCCGGGCGAGTGATCCACGCCGGCCGCCCGGCGACGATCATGGGGAGTGCCCCCGCCGCGCGACCTGCGCGTCCTCCTGGTGGCCAGGCACGAGAACCACGTGGCGCGGGTCGCACAGTTGTTGACAGACAGCGGCGGGAGGCCGGTAGGTTCGGCCGGGGCCACCGACGCCCGACCGGGGGACTTCCGCTCACTCGCGGCGGCGCCGCCGGGTCAGGGACGGTGTGCCGCACGGTCCATCGTCACTGAGGGCCGGCTCAGCGTCGGCGCGGCGCCGAGGGGACGTTCCGCGGGTCGGGAAGGTGTGACCCCGGGCGGGGCCCGGTCGCTCAGTAGACAACGGCTTCAGGTCGACTCGCAGCCAGCGGGTCCCAGGTCGGCCCGAAGGGCGCCGGGCCCCCTCCGCCGTACGCGCGATGGCACGCTGCTGCCCGATCCCCGAAAGACCCTCGAAAATCCACAGCACCGTACGAACGCCCTTTCACGTCATCGCAGGTTGCTGTGACCACTATGGTGGGACCCTGCACAGATGATGAAGGGGCTGCAGTGAACGACGGCGACGGGACCCGCGCGGCGGATGCCCAGGGAAGGACTTTCGGCCCGCTCGGCAGGACTTTGGTGATCATTCCGACCTACAACGAGGCGAAGAACATCAAGGCGATCGTCGGCCGGGTGCGCAAAGCCGTTCCCGAGGCGGACGTTCTCGTGGCCGACGACAACAGCCCCGACGGCACCGGCGCGCTCGCCGACGAACTGGCCGCCGGGGACGACCAGGTCCAGGTGCTGCACCGCAAGGGCAAGGAGGGCCTGGGCGCCGCCTACCTCGCGGGCTTCCACTGGGGCACGGAGCACGGCTACGGCGTGCTGGTCGAGATGGACGCCGACGGTTCCCACCAGCCCGAGGAACTGCCCCGTCTGCTCACCGCGCTCAAGGGCGCCGACCTGGTGCTCGGTTCACGCTGGGTACCCGGTGGCCGGGTGGTCAACTGGCCCAAGTCCCGTGAGTACATCTCGCGCGGCGGCAGCCTCTACTCGCGCGTGGCGCTCGATCTGCCGTTGCGTGACATCACCGGCGGCTTCCGCGCGTTCCGGCGCGAGACCCTGGAGGGTCTCGGCCTGGACGAGGTGGCCTCCCAGGGCTACTGCTTCCAGGTCGACCTCGCCCGTCGCGCGGTCAAGGCCGGCTACCACGTCGTCGAGGTGCCCATCACCTTCGTCGAGCGGGAACTCGGCGATTCGAAGATGAGCCGCGACATCCTCGTCGAGGCGCTGTGGCGGGTCACGGCGTGGGGCGTGGGGGAGAGGGTCGGCAAGGTCCTCGGACGCGAGGACGACAAGCGGGCCGGGCAGCCGAGGACGAGCGAGCGGGCAGAGCCGACCGCCGGGCCGACGGAGGCGGAGCCGTCCGGACATACGGAGCAGGTCAAGCCGTAGGCCGGCCTGTCCGTTCGGACCGTCCCGGCATCGCGCGCTCTTGGTGGCACGCTGTTCCGGAGGCCCCGCTCAGAGCCTCGAACAAAATGGGCGCCCGGTTCGCGGCGCCTGGCACGCACTCCCCCAAGCTCTGCGAGCAGGGGGACCCCCAGCCGCGTTGCCAAAAGGCCCTGGTAGTTCCTCCCCCACTCTCGGCTCCGCTCGAGCGGGGGACCTCCATCGAGGACCTTCCGGCGCCTTGCGATCGCACGCACCAGACGCCGCGAGCTGATCGGACTCCCATTTCGTTCGGGGCTCTTATCCCGTACTGAGCCGGTGTTCGGCACACTGGGAGTATGACGACTGGCGCTCAGACCCCGAACCCCGCCCGGCCCCGGCGCTCCAGGCTGCGCACCTCCCTGCCGCTCGGCGTCGCCGCGTGGCTGGTGCTGGAGATTTGGCTGCTCACGGTCGTCGCCGGGGCGTCGAACGGGCTGGTGGTCCTTCTGGTGCTGCTGGCCGGTCTGGCGCTCGGCTCGGTGGTCATCAAGCGGGCCGGTCGGCGCGCCTTCAAGAACCTCACCGAGACGCTGCAACAGCAGCAGAACGGCGGGTCGGCCGAGCCACGGCCGAACAGCGAGGGCAACGGCCTGATGATGCTGGGCGGACTGCTGCTGATCATCCCCGGCCTGGTCTCCGACGCGGTCGGTCTGCTGCTGCTCGTGCCCCCGGTCCAGAAGGCCGTGAGCCGCTACGCCGAGCGCAAGCTCCGCGAGGCCGGCGGGGGCTCCCTGGGCGATGCCTTCCAGCAGACGCGTATCCACCGGCCCGACGGCAAGGTCGTCCAGGGCGAGGTGATCAGGGACGAGCCCGGGGCCACACCGGGCGACTTCCCGCAGGGGCCCCGCCCGCCGCTCTCCCGCTGAAAGTCACTGAGGACCGCTGAGGACTCTGGGAGTCGAGGGCGGAGGACCGAGAGCCGAAGGGGGGCGGGCGTCGGGCGCCGACAGGTCAGCCGGACGCGCAGAGGACCGCGGGCGCCGTACCAGTAGGTACGGCGCCCGCGGTCCTCTGCGTTGCTGTGCTGAGTTCTCCCGCCCGGATCCTTCGCCGGGATCAAGCCGACTTTCGGCTGTCCCGGGGATGAACCGCGATGTTCATCGCGCCGGAGCGCAGAACGGCGAGACGCTCCTCGAGAACCTCTTCGAGTTCCTCTCGGGTACGTCGCTCCATCAGCATGTCCCAATGCGTACGCGCGGGCTTGGCCTTCTTTTCCTCGGGGCCGTCGCCGTCAACCAGGAGTGCCTGGGCACCGCAGACCTTGCACTCCCACTCCGGCGGGATTTCCGCCTCGACCGAGAAGGGCATCTCAAAGCGGTGCCCCTTCTCGCATGCGTACTCCACGGCCTGGCGCGGGGCCAGGTCGATGCCGCGGTCCGTCTCGTAGCTGGTCACCACGAGGCGCGTGCCGCGAAGAGCTCGCTCACTCATGAATCGTGCCTCCCGGGCTTGTCGCCCACAGGACAGGTGTCGCTGTCGTCGTCATCCGGTCAACGTCCGGTCGGCGGTAAAGATTCCCGTTCCGGGCCATGTGTCGCCGTCGTAGCCGCAGCCTTCTCAACCAGTGCAGTACCCACCGGCGCCTGGTTTGTCACATCTGATGACAGATATGACACAGCGTTTCGGCATCTTTGACGCGCAGTAACGGTACACCTGGCAGGCCAAACGCGTACACTACCGCCCTTTCGTGCCGAGCGCTAAATCCTCTCCGGAACGGGATTCCCCGCGTCGGCGATGGCCCGGCGCACGGGCACCCGCGCGAGCAGCGCGAAACCGAGTACGAAGAAGGCCACCAGCGAGATGATCGCGTCCCGGTAGCTTCCCGTGATCTGGTAGGTCAGCCCGAACAACAGCGGCCCGAGCCAGCTCATCCCGCGGTCGCTCAACTCGTACGCCGAGAAGTACTCGGCCTCCTTGCCGGGCGGCACGAGGTGCGAGAACAGCGACCGGGACAGCGCTTGGCTGCCGCCGAGGACCAGGCCGATCCCCGCGGCCAGGACGAAGAACCACACCGGCTCCCCGGCGGGCAGGAAGTACCCGGCGGCCAGTGTCACCGTCCAGGCGACCAGTGAGCCGAGGATCGTACGCTTCGCTCCGTGGATCCGGGCCAGCCGGCCCAGCGCCAGCGCGCCCACCACCGCCAGCACCTGGACCAGCAGCACGGCCACGATGAGAGTGGACTGCCCGAGTCCCAGCTCCTTCGAGCCGTAGACCGAGGCTTGCGAGATCACGGTCTGGATACCGTCGTTGTAGACCAGGTACGCCAGGAGGAAGGCGAGTGTCAGCGGGTGACGGCGCATGTCGCGGAGGGTTGCCGCGAGCTGCCGGAAGCCGGTCGGAGCGCCCGCTTCCCGCGCGGGGGCGCGGCGGTCGCGCAGTCGCCGCAGCGGCACCAGGGTGAAGGCGCCCCACCACAGGCCCGCCGACGCCAGGCAGATACGGACCGCCATGCCCTCGGAGAGCCCGAAACTGTCATGAGCGGTGTAAAGGACCAGGTTGGCCACGAGGACCAGGGCGCCCGCGGCGTAGCCGAGGGCCCAGCCCCGCGAGGAGACCGCGTCCCGCTCCTGCGGTGTGGCGATCTGCGGCAGGTAGGAGTTGTAGAGCATCATCGCCACGGACTGCGCCGCGTTCGCCACGATCAGCAGCGCGCCGCCCAGCAGATAGCGCTCGCCGTCGAGGAGGAACATGCACGCCGTCGCGGCGGCCCCGGTGTAGGCGGCGGCCGCGAGCAGAGGCTTCTTGCGGCCGGTGCGGTCGGCGGCGGCGCCCACCAGCGGCATCGCGAGCACCGCCAGGATCACCGACAGGGAGACCGCGTACGCGAAGAAGGACCCCGCGCGCACCGGAATGCCGAACGGATGCACGAACCCGTCAGTGTCCGCGGCGGCCTCGGCGACCGAGGTCAGGTAGGGGCCGAGGAACACGGTGAGCACGCTCGTGGAGTACACGGAGCACGCCCAGTCGTAGACGTACCAGCCGCGCTGCTCGTACCGCCGGCCGGCCGCCTCGTCCGCCGCCGGTGACCGCACGGTGCCGTTGCCCACCGGTGCCCTCGCTTCCCCCGTGAACGCGCTCGGTGGCCGGGCGGGGTGTTCAGACCCAGATGCCGCGGTCCTCCATGACCTTGCGCAGTGTGTCGATGTGATCGGTCATGATGCCATCCACACCCAGGTCCAGGAGCCGGTGCATCCGCTCGGGCTCGTTGACCGTCCACACGTGCACCTGGAGCCCGCGTGCATGGGCGGTGCGCACGAAGCGGCGGTCCACCACCGGGACGCCGGACCGGGCCTCCGGTACCTGGGCGGCGACGGCCGACCGGCGCACCGTCACTGGTACCCCCCACGAGCGCAGCCGGAGGTTCAGCACCCCCCGGGTGCCGTACGACGTCGCGAGACGGGGCCCGGCCAGCCGCTGGGCGCGCATCACGCGGGCCTCGGAGAACGAGCCGAGGCAGACCCGGTCCCAGGCGTCCATGCGCTCGATCAGTTCCAGGAAGGGCAGGAGGGCCGGCTCGGCCTTGACGTCGACGTTCCACCGCACCTCGGGGAAGGCGGTGAGCAGTTCCTCGAACAGGGGCACCGGCTCCCGGCCCGCCACACGCGCCTGCTCCACGTCCCGCCACGGCAGGTCGGCGATCAGGCCCGCTCCGTCCGTCACCCGGTCCAGGGTCGCGTCGTGGAACGCGACGAGCCGGCCGTCACGGGTGACATGGACGTCGGTCTCGATGTAGCGGTAGCCCGCCTCGACGGCGCACCGGAACTGGCGCGCGGTGTTCTCCAGGCCGTCGGCCGCCCCGCCTCGGTGGGCGAAGGCGATCGGGCCGGGATGGTCGAGGTAGGGGTGGCGTATCGGTGGGGTCACGGAGGCAGTATCGCTCCAGGTGGTTGACGCGCGGCAACGACCGTGCGGCCGTCGGATGCCTGGGGGACCGAGAACAGGCGGAGGAACAGTTGGGCGAGCGGGCCGATCGTCACCGCGTACAGCAGGGTCGCCACGCCCACCGTGCCCCCGAGAACGAAGCCCGTGGTGACCACCGCGACTTCGATCACCGTGCGCACCAGCCGGATCGACACCCCTGTACGCCGGTGAAGCCCCGTCATCAGCCCGTCGCGTGGCCCCGGACCGAAGCGCGCCGCGATGTACAGCCCCGTCGCCGCGCCGTTCAGGACGATGCCGGCCGCCGTCATCACCACGCGCAGGGCCGTGCCGTGCACCTCGGGCACCACCATCAGGGTCGCGTCCATGGCCGCGCCGACCAACAGGACGTTGGAGACCGTTCCGAGCCCCGGACGCTGGCGCAGCGGGATCCAGAGCAGCAGCACGGCCGCGCCCAGAACGGTCAGCACCACGCCCATCGACAGGCCCGTGCGCTCGGACAGGCCCTGGTGCAGCACGTTCCACGGCTCCAGGCCGAGTCCGGACCTGACCAGCAGCGCAGAGCTCGCGCCGTACAACGCCAGTCCGGCGTACAGCTGGAACAGCCGTCGTACGAGATGTCCTTGCCGGGGCGGGTGGCTGGACAAAGTGTCCCCCTGTGGTGGAAGTGGACCGATGCGTGACACCCTGTGGCGTGGATGGAGATCTCATCTATGGCCAATTCGAGGAAGGTGGACTGATTAGCATGGCACGGTGGACCTCAGCGGTGGGTGTGACGCAGCTCGCCCGGCTGCTCAGTTCCCAGCAGGACCGCCCGGCCGGCCCCGGCACCCGCCGCCCGCCCGCCTACCGGGCCCTCGCCGACGGCATCCGGCTCCTGGTGCTCGAAGGGCGCGTTCCCGTGGCCGCCAGACTGCCCGCCGAGCGGGAACTGGCCCTGGCCCTGTCCGTCAGCCGCACCACCGTGGCGGCCGCCTACGAGGCGCTGAGAGGAGAGGGTTTCCTGGAGTCGCGGCGCGGTGCCGGCAGCTGGACCGCCGTCCCGGCCGGAAACCCGGTGCCCGCGCGGGGGCTGGAACCGCTGCCCCCCGAGGCCCTCGGCTCGGTGATCGATCTCGGCTGTGCCGCGCTGCCCGCGCCCGAGCCCTGGCTCACCCGCGCCGTGCAGGGCGCTCTGGAGGAACTGCCGCCCTACGCGCACACCCACGGCGACTACCCGGCCGGACTGCCCGCACTGCGCGCGACGATCGCCGACCGGTACACCGCGCGGGGCATTCCGACCATGCCCGAGCAGATCATGGTGACGACCGGGGCGATGGGCGCCATCGACGCCATCTGCCACCTCTTCGGCGGACGGGGCGAGCGCATCGCCGTCGAGTCGCCGTCCTACGCCAACATCCTCCAGCTGATGCGGGAGGCCGGGGCCCGGCTGGTCCCCGTGGCCATGGCGGAGGGGCTGGCCGGCTGGGACATGGACCGCTGGCGTCAGGTGCTTCGCGAGGCGGCACCGCGCATCGCGTACGTCGTCGCCGACTTCCACAACCCGACCGGTGCGCTGGCCGACGAGGACCAGCGCCGCCGGCTCGTGGACGCGGCCCGCTCGGCGGGCACGGTGCTGGTCGCCGACGAGACGATGAGCGAACTCTGGCTCGACCCGGACGTGGAGATGCCGCGCCCCGTGTGCGCCTTCGACCCGGCCGGGTCCACCGTGATCACGGTCGGCTCGGCGAGCAAGGCCTTCTGGGCCGGCCTGCGCATCGGCTGGGTGCGCGCGGCCCCCGAGGTGATCCGCAGCCTCGTCGCCGCACGCGCGTACGCCGATCTGGGCACGCCCGTTCTGGAGCAGCTGGCGGTGAACTGGCTGTTCGGCACGGACGGCTGGGAGCAGGCCGTGGAGATCCGGCGCGCACAGGCCCGGGAGAACCGGGACGCGCTGGTCGGCGCGGTGCGCCGGGAGCTGCCCGACTGGCAGTTCGAGGTTCCGCGGGGCGGCCTCACCTTGTGGGTGCGCACCGGAGGGCTCTCGGGATCGCGGATCGCCGAGGCCGGAGAACGGGTCGGAGTACGGGTACCGTCGGGGCCCCGCTTCGGGGTCGACGGGGCGTTCGAGGGGTATGTGCGACTGCCCTTCACCGTGGGCGGGGCGGTGGCCGAGGAGGCGGCGGTGCGGCTGGCCGCGGCGGCGCGGGTGGTCGAGAACGGCGGGACGTCGGGGGCGGAGGCGCCGCGCATCTTCGTGGCGTAGCGGACGGATCGGTGCCTGCGCCCGGGGGCGGCGGCGCGGGTGTGTCCGCGGGTGCGCACCGGGTCCTCAGGAGGATTCGGTGGCCTCCGCCTTCGCGGGAACCGGCTCCAGCGGAGCCTTGTCCGCGTCCGCCGCGTCCGCCGCGTCCGCCGCGTCTGTGTCGGTGGCGGTCTTGTCCGTGGCGGTCAGGTCCACGGGCTTCTTCTCCATGGAGTGCTTGCCCGGGAACGCCGCGTCCGCCGGAGTTCTGCGCACGGGGCCGGGTTCCGGGACCTTCCGCTCCGGCTGCGTCGGCTCCGTCCGTGCGTCGTCCTGAGCGGACCGGGCCGGGAGCAGGTCCAGTACCGCCTGCCGGTGGTCGGCGCTCGTCGTGTCGTCGTACGGGTTCGGTGTGGCCGGGACCTGGAGGCGGTACACCGGACCCGAGCCCAGGCGGGCGTAGCCGCGCCCTGAGGGGATGTGATCGAGGGGGGTGGTGTGCGGGGGAGCGCCCAGGACGGCCTTCACCTGCTCCGAAGTCGCGGGCCCGAGGACGACGCGCGCGCGTGTGTGCTGCCGTACCGCGTCGCTGAGGGCCTCCAGGCTGTCGAGCTGATCGGCGACGACGACCGTGACGTTCGCCGGGCGGCCGTGCCGCAGCGGGACCTGGAGCAGGGACTGGGGGTCCTCCCGGCCGTCGGCGGCGGCGAGGTGCGTGAACGCGCTCGGGCGGTCCAGCAGGATCCACAACGGACGCTTGGTGTCGTCGGGAGGCGGATCGCCCGCCTGGTGGGCGCGGTTGGCTGCGATCAGGCGGCGCTCCGTCTCGTGCGCGGCCCACCGGAGACTTTCCGACACCCCCGCCAGGTCGCACTCGACGGCGAGCACGCCCTCCCGGCCGGTCAGGCACGCGTACTCGCCGGTGCCGCCACCGTCGACGATCACCACGTCACCGTGGCGCAGCGCCTGGAGGGCGACGGAGCGCAGCAGGGTGGAAGTGCCGCTGCCGGGCTGCCCAGCCGCCAGCAGATGAGGTTCGGTGGAGCGGACGCCGGTGCGCCAGACGACAGGGGGGACGTCGCGCTGCTCCTTGCCGTGGGCGAGCGGCAGGGTCCGGCGCACCTGCGTGGGGTCGGTGAAACCGAGGACCGTCTCACCGGGAGACGTGACGAAACGCTGGGCGGTGATGTCGGCGGGCAGCGGTGCGAGGACCTGGACCGTGAGCTGGTTGCCCTCCTCGTCCCAGTCGAAGTGGTATTCGCGGCCGCGCCCCGACTTGGCGGCGAGCAGATGCTCGATCCGCGCGCGGGACTCCGCCTCGCTGTCGGTGTAGTAAGCGGGGTAGACGACCACCAGGTGCGTGATGCGGCCTGTCCCGTCGAACTCGTACGCCGGGAAGGCCTTCTCCCACGAGCCGCCGTGGGTGTAGAGGGGGTCGGGGTCACCGGCCGAGGAGAAGTACGGCACCAGGGCGTCGTACAGCGACTTCAGGCGCTGGGCCTGCGACTCGTCGGGGCCCTCGGGCGCGGCCGGGGCGCGGTCCCGGCCCTGCCAGGCCGCCGCCGCCATCAGGGCGATGGCGGCGAGCAACGGACCGTACGGGAGCAGCAGCACGACCAGGAGCACCGACGCCACCAGGAAGAGCAGTGCGCCGCGCCGGTCCTTGGGGGTGTCGGCCACCCTGCGCCGTCCGGCCGAGGCCAGTCGGCGCAGTCCGCGCACGATCGTGATCAGTGGGTGGAGGATGTCGGTGGCGCTGTCGGCCGCCGTCCGGGCCAGCTCCCGGCTCCGGGCGAGGTGGGCGCCGCGGTTGCTCAGGATGCGGGGGAGGGGACGCCGGGCCACTGCTGCCTCCAGGGCATGGGATACGGGTGGGCGGGGGCTTGGGGGACTGGGGTCAGAACCTGATGCCGCCGAGCAGGCCGGCCAGGCTCTCACCGCCGGCCTTGATGCTCGGCGCGATGGCCGTACTGGCCAGATAGAAGCCGAACAGCAGCGCCACCACGGCGTGCAGCGTCTTCAGGCCGTCCTTGCGGCAGAAGATGAAGAGGACGATGCCGAGCAGGACGACGCCTGAGATCGAGAGGATCATGTGAGTTCTCCTGGTTCACGGGGGGGCAGTCACCATGAGTACTTCCAGGATCACAGGATGTATCCATACGATAAAAGGTGCAAGCGGGTGAAGATCGGCATATTTCGCCCGGTCGGCGGACTGTTCCCGGCCTGAACGACGTGGGCGGTTGCGCACGGTCGGGTCTGCCGTGATCTTTACCTCGGGCACGTCGGCCCATGTGCCGCGCGAGCCAGTATTCTGGCGATTCACCTGTACGGCTCTGCACCGCTCGCAGACGTACGCCCCGTCCCCGATATGCGGAATGATCCGTGGTGAGAGGTGGTCCGGCCGATATGACTGAAGGCCCCGACCCAGAGGTCGTGGAGTTGGCGACCAAGATCTTCGACATGGCCCGGAGCGGCCGGACCGGGGAACTCGTGGCCTACGTCGACGCGGGCGTGCCGGCCAACCTCACCAACGACCGCGGCGACTCGCTCGTGATGCTCGCCGCCTACCACGGCCACGCCGACGCGGTCCGCGCGCTGCTGGAGCGCGGCGCCGACGTCGACCGGATCAACGACCGGGGACAGACCCCGCTCGCGGGAGCCGCCTTCAAGGGCGACACCGAAGTGGTCAAGGCACTCCTGCAGGGCGGTGCCGATCCGGCCGCCGGCACTCCCTCGGCCGTCGACACGGCCCGGATGTTCGACCGCGCGGAGCTGCTCGAGTTGTTCGGCGCGAACTGAAGCGCACCGGCGAAACGCGCCGAGCGGCACTGAGCCGCACGGGCGCGCACGCTCCGACCGGCGAAGGCACGGGAACAGCGGCGGAAACCCACAGTAAACGGGGAGGCGGTACGAGGCCGCCGGAATTCGGTCGCGGCAGATGTGACCGCCGGGTCATCATGACGACGTGATTCACGGACGCGATGGCTGGGCAGATGTTGCCGCACCACGCGGGCCGTGATGCGGCCCGCATGGGCCCCGACGAGAGGCAGAGGAAGATGGTCTACAGCAAGCAGGAAACGGCGGGCGCCCCGACGTGTTGGCACGCGGCCAGGTAATGCAGGTCCCCGGTTGCGTCGACGCTTGATGTGAGGCTGTTTCCCATGTTCGATCCGGTCATAGCGCCCAGCGGTACGCTGCTCGGCCTGCTCCAGCGGGGTCGCGGCGACGGCACGCTGCACGCGCTCACCGCCCCGCGCTCCGAAACGCTCGAGGTGCTGAACCACTGCGTGCTCCACGACCCGCGCCACGACTGGCAGGTGGAGAACCGCTCGCTCTACTACGCTCGCCTCTACCTCGACCTGCACGGCGAACTGGACACCATCGAGGCCCACCTCTTCGATGCCGAGGACATCCTCGACACCGAGGAGTCGCGCACCGGCCTCGCCCTCGCCGTGCTCGGACATCTGGCCTCCTACGGCAGGCGGGACGCGCTCGCCCTGTTGCGCAGGTACGCCGCCCAAGGTGCCAACTGGGCCTGGGCCCTGGACGAACTGGCCCTCCGGGACGACGACGCCGGCCTGCGCGCCCTCGCCGCCCCCGTGCTCGCACGGTTCGCCACCGACCCCGAGGGCGAGGCCGAACTGGCCGCCACCGTCCGCGACGCCTTCGAACCGCGCCCCTGGCGCCTGTGGGCCGACGACCCGCGCGAATCCGTCGCCACGCGCGTGCGGGCCGCCCAGGAAGCCGGCTGCTTCGACCGCTGGCAGCGGCAGATGCGCCCCACCGGGCCCCGCCCCGGGTGGAGCGTGCAGGCCGTGTTCGCCTGGGCCCAGCAAGGAATCGAGCGCGGCGCCGCCCTGCATGTCCCGGCCGCCCGCTGCCTCACCGCAGTGGCCGGCCCCGAGGACCGGCCCGAGATCCTTCGTGCAGCCGAGGACGGCACGGAGGGCGCCCGCTGCACCGCCCTGCGCTACCTCGCCGACGGCAACGATCCGGACGCCCTCACCCTGATCGAGCACGCCGTGGCCACCGGGCCGGCGCCCGTCGTGGAGGCCGCCCTCGACGCCTTCGAACGGATGCAGAGTCTCACCGCCGTCGACCGCGCGCGCCGCTGGGCCCGCCGGCCCGACGCCCTGGGCGCCGCCGCCGGCCGCGTCCTCGCCTGCCGGGGCGGTGTCCAGGACCGCGACCTGGTCCTTGCCGCCCTGCGCGAGGCGGTGCGGGGGGAGGGCCCCGACGCGCCGACCCTATGGACCCTCGTCGACGGCGCCGGACGCCTGGGCATCGCCTGCGCCGCTCCCGTACTCCGCCACATCTACCGCGAGACCGCCTCCTCCCACCTGCGCGGCCGGGCCGCCCGCGCCCTCGCCGCCACCGACCCCTCCTACGGCAGCAGCTTCGCCGTCGAGTGCCTCTGGGACTGCGAGGAGTCCACCCGCGAGATCGCCGCACGGCACGCCGAGACCGGCGACACCCGGGTCGTCGAGCGCCTGCGCAGGCTCGCCGCCGACCCGGCGGAGGAGGCCGAGGTACAGACCGCCGTACGCAGCCGGATCGGCCCCGGGGAGACCGTCGTGTGACCGCCCGGGCGCGCACAGTGTGAACAAGGGATGACCCGCGGGTCAGGCGCGCATGGATGACGTTCGGCCCGCGTGGGTGTGTGATGCAACGCTCATGGGACGTTCCCCCACCGGAAAGATCCACGTTGACGTGGCCACGTCCGGCACGGCGAGAACATCCGTATGCGAGTCGTCATCGTGACCGAATCCTTTCCCCCTGATGTGAACGGCGTGGCTCACTGCGCGCTCCAGACCGCCCGGCACCTCGTCGACCGCGGTCACGCCCCTGTCGTCATCGCCCCCGCCACCGCGGGTGACGAGCCCGACGACCAGGCTCCGTGCCCCGTCGTCCGGGTCCCCTCCCTTCCGCTCCCGGGCTACCCGCAGGTCCGCGTCGCCCTCCCCAGCCGACGCGTCGCCGCGGCGATCGCCGAGCACCGGGCCGACCTCGTCCACCTGGCCGGCCCCTTCGTGCTCGGAGTGCGGGGCATGGCGGCGGCCTCGCGCCTCGGACTGCCCGCCGTCGCCGTTTACCAGACCGACCTCGCCGGGTACGCCCGCACGTACATGGGCGCCGGTCAGGCCGCGGCCTGGCGCCGCATCAGGTCCGTCCACTCGGCCGCCGAGCTCACCCTCGCCCCGTCCGACGCCGCACGGAACGACCTCCGGGCGCACGGCATCCCCAGGGTCAGGATGTGGCCGCGAGGCGTGGACACGGTCCGCTTCCGACCCAGTCTGCGCGACGAGGCGCTGCGCCGGGAACTCGCCCCGAACGGAGAGCTGATCGTCGGCTACGTCGGCCGGCTCGCCCCCGAGAAGCAGGTCGAGCTGCTGGCCGAGGTGAGCACCCTGCCCGGAGTACGGGTACTCGTCGTGGGCGACGGACCGAGCAGGCCGAACCTGGAACGGGCCATGCCCGGCGCGGTCTTCCTGGGGCGCCGCACCGGCGATGAACTCGCCCGCATCTTCGCCTCGCTGGACGTCTTCGCCCACACGGGCCCCTTCGAGACCTTCTGCCAGACCGTGCAGGAGGCCATGGCGAGCGGCATACCCGTGGTCGCGCCTGCCGCGGGCGGCCCGCTGGACCTGGTCGTCCACGGACGCACCGGGTTCCTGGTGCCGCCGCGCGACGCCGTCGCCGTACGGGACGCGGTCCGGTCCCTGGCCGCTGACCCCGCACTACGGGTCTCCTACGGGGCGGCGGGGCGCGCGATGGTCGAAGGACGTACCTGGGCCGCCGTCGGGGACCAGCTGATCGGCCACTACACGGACGTGCTGACCGGGCGCCGGACGGCGGTGGCGACGGCACTGGCCGTGCTGTCGGCGGGGGAGCAACGGCCGGGCACCTCCCAGGCCCTGGGCTTCAGCGGCGCCCTGCCGCAGTGAAGCGGAGGACGTCGAGGGCATCCACCGCCTCCACCGTCCCGTCGAGTGCGCCGTCGCACGAGGCTCCCGGAGCCGCCCACCGGCTCGACGCGTTCTCCGAGGCGGCACGGAAGGCGCGCGGTGCGGCGTGCGAAGGCGACCGGAACGGAAGTGGGCACGGCCGGCATCCACTCCCACCGGGAACTGGCGGCACCGGCCGTCAGCGACCGCGGGAACGTGCCGGGACGCTGCCGACGGGGTACCTCGGCTGCTCGCTCGAACGCAGGGCGGAGGCGCACCAACGCAGGACGAGGGAGGAGGAACGGGACGTGTGACAACCGCGACACCGTGACGCATCTGCGTCGTTTGGGTCGTTGTCAGACCGAGGACCTAGTCTGTGCACCGTGACTTCACCAGCATCGACGGACAGTGCTCCGCCCCAGCTCAGCGCGGGGCCGCGGCCCGCGCCGGGCCCGGCGGCCGACGAAGGGCTGGCCCGGCGGCTGCGCGCGCTCGCCTGCACCGCTCCGTTGCACGACCTTGACGCGCGCAAGGCCAACCTGGCCGGCGAGTACTCGGTGTACGGCATGGCGGAGATCGCCCTGGCGGCCATCGACCTGGTGACGCTGAACATGGACTTCGACACGGGCGCCGACCACGACCAGATAGTGGCCCGGCTCATCCCGCGCATCGCTGCCCAGGCCCCGCGCCGACCCGCCGGTGAGCACGAGCGGGTGGCCCGCTGGGTCCTGGAGAACCTGATCAACGTCGGCAGCGTCGACCGCGGCTTCCGCGCGGTGTACGGCGTGTTCGGCGCAGACGGCGCCTACGTCCGCCGCGACTACGACTTCAAGTTGATCGAGGAGGTCCCCGGCCACGGCGGCACCGTCTACCTCCGCACCACGGACGAGGCGGTCAACGTCCTGGTCGGCGCCCTGGACACCGATGTCACCAGCGCCCAGATCGCCGCCGAGGTCAAGCTCGAGGTGCTCATCAGCCGGGGCAGGCTCGCCGACGCCCAACTCGCCGCCGAGCAGGCCCGCTACCGGACCGTGCAGTACTCCGAATCCTTGCGCCGGGCCTTGGACGCCACCCGGCGCAATGTGCGCGCGGTGGACTGGCTCACTGCCATCCCGGACATGATCGCCGAGGCCCTGGACCACGTCGCGGACCGGTACCGCCACGAGAACGCGATCCTCACCAACATCCGCAGGGCCCGCGACGAGTCGGAGGAACCGGAGCACAAGCGCAGGGCCGCCGAGCTGGTGGACATCGTCAAGGACTGCATCCGCAGGCACACCCAGCTGCAGTCCCGGCTGCTGGAAGCCGGCCCGCTGTTCCGCGCCGAACAGGACCGACAGTCCTTCGCCACCTCCGCTTCCTCCTCGGGCACGGACCTCTACGGACACCTCCTGGCACCGCTGCTCCCACTTCCCCTGGAGCAGGCGGTCCGGGTCACCGACACCTTCTTCGCCCGCGGCACCGGACTGCGTACACCGGTGTCCGTCCGGGTCGCCGATCTCGTCGACATCCTGCTGACCCCGCCG
The DNA here is from genome assembly GCF_042871645.1 of Streptomyces sp. NPDC005774. Classification (NCBI taxonomy): domain Bacteria; kingdom Bacillati; phylum Actinomycetota; class Actinomycetes; order Kitasatosporales; family Streptomycetaceae; genus Streptomyces; species Streptomyces sp. NPDC005774. The sequence goes on from NZ_JBIAIV010000019.1 coordinate 108,027, forward strand.
GTGGAGCGGGAGCACCTGGGCGCCGAGATGCCGGAACCCGACCTGATCGCCACACCGGACGACAGCCGCTTCACCGAGAAGCAGCTGGCGGCTGCGACCACGCTGCTGGAACTGCCGGCCGACGCGCCCCGACGGCTGTCCGGACTGCTTGCAGAGGCACGCCGTCAGGACCCCGAACTGCCGTACCTGGTGGCACTGCTGGCGGTCCATGCGGCCAGCCCTCCGGTGGGCACCGCCTACCGCCAGGGCGAGCGGCGGCTGCTCTTCGCGGTGGACGACGGCATCGAGCTGGACGACCCCGAGTTCGGCGGCGCCGACCTCATCGTCGGCACGGCCCTGCTGGACGCGGCGGGGATGGCGGCGGACCGGACGGAGGCGGCGTGACGAGCCTTTCGCCTGGGGCCCGGGAGCCGGCCGCGGCCGGCGGCCCGGGGGCAGCCGTTCGCATGGCCCCCGCCGCCCGTACGGTCCGCGCTGCCCGCGGCGCCGTCACCGCCCTCCCCGTGGTCCCTGCCGCCACCGTCGTTGTCCCGTGCGAGGAGGAACCGTGTCCGTGACCGAATATGCCGAGTGGAGCGATGCGGAGCCCGCCGTCGCACCGGCGAGCGGCGCCGTCACCCCCGCCGACGCCGCCGACGCGGCGCGGCTCGTCGCTTTCGGCCTCCAGCCCAAGCTCCAGCCGGCCCGCGACCAGGAGTACGCGGACCTGTTGCGCCGCTACCGCGAGGACCAGCCGTTCGCGCGGCTTGCCGACGCCGTGGCCACAGGCCTCGGGCTGATTGTCCTGGAGGTGTCCCCGCGTGCCGGAATGGCCGTGACCGCCGCCGAGGACTCGGTGTTCGCCGTCCGTATGGGCGACTACGCGCGGCGTACTTCCGCCGACGGCGGAGACAGGTTCCTGCACGGGCTCGCGCACCTCGCCGTCGCCGTCATGGCGTTCCCGCGCCCCGAGGACCTCGCCGACGACGGCTACATCGGACGGGTCACCGTCAACGGCGTCGATGCCTTCGTGCGCCAGACCTGCCACCGGCTCGAGGCGCGGGCCGCGGAACAGGGCGAGAACACCGACCCGGCCAGCGACGCCCCCGGGCTGGAGACGGCCTGGCGGATCTGGGCGAGACGCAGCGCGACCGGTGCCACCAAGGACGCCCGCAGGCTCGCGGGCTCGACCACCGGCATCGTCGCCAAGGCCGTCACCTTCCTCACCGAATCCGGCTTCCTGCAACGCACCGGCGACGACAACGGCGGCACCTACCGGACAACGGCCCGCTACCAGCTCCAGGTGCGCGACCTGGCCGGCAGCGCGGCCCTGGCCGAACTGCTGGAGCTGGGCGTCGTCCCGGTCACCGACGGCACCCCCACGCTGCTGCCCGCGGACAGCGGCGACGACCTGGACCTGGTGGCCGAGGCGGGCCTGCCGTTCCACTCCACCTGAGCCGCCCTCTCACCACCGCGTCCTTTGCCCTCGCTCTCCGTTGCCCCGAACCACCCCCACCTGCCGAAGACTTCGAGAGTCCGCCATGTACGAGTTGTCCCGGGTCCGCCTCTACTCCATCGGGCCCGCCGGTGCGCGCTACGCCGACACCGTGCTTGACCTGCGCGGTGTCGGCGAGACCGTGCCGCAACCCGCGCCGACGCAGGCGGAGTTCTTCGCGGCGGAGCCCGTCGGCCCGCCCCGTCGCCCCGCGCCCGCCGGGGTGCTCTTCCTGGAGAACGGCGGCGGCAAGTCCGTCCTGCTGAAACTGATCTTCTCCGTGATGCTCCCAGGCCACCGCAACACCCTCGGCGGCGCCAGCTCCGGCGTGCTGCGCAAGTTCCTGCTGGCCGACGACTGCGGCCATGTGGCCCTGGAGTGGCAGCACGTGCTGACCGGCGAGTGCGTCGTCGTCGGCAAGGTCAGCGAATGGCGTGGGCGCCAGGTCTCCAACGACCCGAGGAAGTTCGCCGAAGCCTGGTACTCGCTGCGACCCGGTCCGGGGCTCAGCCTGGACAACCTCCCCGTCGCCGAGGCCACCGCCGTACGGTCGCCCGCCGACGGCCAGTCGGGCGCGCGGGGCCGCCGCCGCACCATGAAGGGCTTCCGGGACGCGCTCACGGAGGCGGGCAAGACGTATCCGCACCTGGAGGTGCACTGGGAGGAGACCCACGAGCGCTGGACCGAGCACCTCGGCGACCTGGGACTCGACCCCGAACTCTTCCGTTACCAGCGGGAGATGAATGCCGACGAGGGCGAGGCCGCCGGTCTCTTCGCGGTCAAGAAGGACTCCGACTTCACCGACCTGTTGCTGCGCGCCGTCACCGACAGCCGTGACACCGACGGACTCGCCGACCTGGTCGGCGGCTTCGGCAACAAGCTGGGCCGGCGCGCCGAGCTGATCGCCGAGCGGGACTTCACCGCCGGGTCCGTCGAACTGCTCGGCCGGATCGTCGAAGCCACCGGCGCCCGTACCCGGGCACGGGAGATCAACACCGTGGCCGAGCGTCGCACCCGCACCCTGGCCCGCAGGCTCTCCGCGCGCGGCCGCCAGGAACGCGTCCGCGCCGCAGACCTCGCCCACCGGGTCACCGTCGCCGCCGACGCCGTCACCCGGGCCGGGACGGCCCGCGAGCACAGCGCGCTGATCTCCGCGGAAATCGCCTACCGGCACGCCTCCCTGGCACTGACGGCGGCGGAGAAGTCCGCCGCCGCCCAGAAACGCGAACTCGCGGACGCCCGCACCCTGTACGCGGCCTGGCAGGCCGCCGAGGCGGCGCTGCGCCACCGCGCCGCCGCCGACAGGGCCGCCAGGGTCTCCGCCGCGATCCAGGAGGCCGAGCGGGACGCGGCGCCCGCGCTCGCCGCCCGTGCCAAGGCCGCCGTCGACCTCGTACGCGTCCTGCACACGGCCGCGCAGAACGCGGAGAACCTCGCCAATGAGGAGGAGGAGCGGTCCGCCGCCCTCCAGGAGGTCAGCGACACCGCCCACCGCGACGCCACGGCCGCCGCCACCGAGACACAGCGCGCCCGCAGCGAGATCGGTCACCTCAGGCAACGGCTCGCCGAGGTCGAGCAGGAGACCACAGAGGCCGTCCGGGCCGGCTGGCTCGACGACAGCGCCCCCGACGCCGACCCGGCCCGCGCCGCACTCGCGGCCAGCGACGCGGAGAAGACCGCGGTCACCGCTTGGGACGCAGCCCGTGAGACATCCCACCGGGCGACCGAGCACGCGCGTGAAGCCGCCGCCGTCGAGGCCCGTGCGGAACTCACCGCCGCCCGCGCGGCGGATGCGGCCACGGCGGTCAGCCGCGCCCACGAGGGCGAGCTGCGCACCGCAGAGGCCCTTGCCGTGGAGGAACGGCCGGCCGAGCTCCTCGGTCTGCCCGGAACGAAGGCCCGCCCCTGCGTTCCGTGGCCCCGCCCCGACACGGACGCCGAGCCGGGCGGCGGCCCCGCCACCGAAGGCGCCCTCACCGCCACGGAACTGGACCGATTCGCCGACGACCTGCGCGAACTGCTCGAGGAGGCGGTCTCCTCCGCCGAACGCCAGCTGTTCGAACTGCGCACCGCCGCGGCCGACGACGCCCGCATCCTCGGCGCCCTCGGCGACGGCGGGCTGCTGCCGCCGGGACCGGACGTGCTGGCCACGGTCGAGTTCCTCGGCGAGCACGGCATTCCCGCCCTGCCCGGCTGGCGCTACCTCGCCCAGGCCGTCGACCCCGCCGACCACGCGCGCGTGCTGGCCGCCCGCCCGGAACTGGTCGACGGCGTCGTCATCACCGACCCGGACTCCCACACCCGCGCCCGCGCGGCCCTGAGCGACGCCGCCCTGCTGCCCCGCTCCGCGGTCGCCGTCGGCACGGCTGCCGCGCTCCTCGCGCCGGCCCCGGCGTCGGGCGCGGACACCGGCGACGTCTTCCTGGTACCGCCGAACCCGGCCATGCACGACGAACACGCCGCCGACGAGGAACGGCAGACACTGCGTGCCCGTGCGACCGCACGCGACGAGGAGATCCGGGTGCTCGCGGCACGGCTCGCCAAGGACCGCGAGCTGACCGCGCGGCTCACCTCCTGGCGCACCGGCTGCCCGCCCGGCCGGCTCACCGAACTGGCCCGCGCGGCGCATGATGCCCGCGTCTTCGCAGAGGAGACCGAGGCGGAGCTGGCCGAGGCACGCACCGCGCGGGCGGAGGCCGAGGAGGCCGCCGCCGAGGCCGCCCGGGTGCGTGACGAGCTCCAGGAGACCGCGCAGAAGGCCCGGCGCGCCGCTGACGCCCTCGCAGGACTCGCCTTCCGGCTCCGCGAACGGGCAGGCTGGCAGGCCAAACTGCGCGAGCTGGCCGACGACGCCGCCGAGGCCGAGGCCCGCGCCCAGGCCTGCCTGGAGCGCGCGCGGACCGCCGACGAGGACCGGCGCGGCGCGCAGCGGGCAGCCGACGATGCCCGGCGCACCGCGCGTGCGCTGCGCGCCGAGCGCTCCGAGATCGCGGGCGCCCCCGAGGACGTACCCGATGATGCGGCCGGGGCCGGCACCGAGCCGTCGCGGATTTCCCTGCCCGCTCTGCGCGAGGCGTACCGTGCCGCGTCCCAGGTGTACGAGAAGGTCGGCGTAGGCGCCGACCTGCGCGCCGAGCAGGCCCGCGCGGAGAGCGACGAGAGCGCGGCCCGCGCGGAGCTGGACCGGCTGAGCAACAAGGTCCGCAACCGCGCGGAGCAGCTGCTCGAGTCGCCCGACGGCTCGGACGGTCCCAGCCGGCAGGCCGCCGCCGCCCGTGCCGAGGAACTGGTGCAGCTCCTGGAGACCCGGATGTCGAGCGCGAGCGAGCAGCTCGGGCGACTGCGCGGCGAGACCGAGCGGCTGGCACCCGAGGACGGCGGGCAGCACACCGCGCTCTCCGAGGAAATGGTGCCGCGCGACGCCGAGCACGCACAGGTGCTGCTGCGCACCGCCACGGCCGAACTGGCCTCCCGGACGGAGGGGCTGGACAGCGCCAGGGAGATCCACGGCGAACTCCTCGACGCGCACCGCGGCGCCGAGGAAGCGGCCGAAGGCTTCGACGAGATCGCAGCCATGCTCCGCGACCTGCTGCGGGAACACACCTTGGAGGAGGAGCCGGAGCAGCCCGAGCCCTATCCCGGCAGCCCGGAGGAGGCCCGGCGGTCCGCCGGGGAGGCCCGCAGATCACTCCGCGGATGCGCCGCCGACCTGTCCGCCGCCGAGTCCACGGTGCGCGAGGCGAGCGACATCCTGGTCCGGCACGCCAACTCCACACGCTACGAGCAGGTCCGCACCCCCGCCCGGCAGCAGATCCGCGAGCTGCCCGCCTCGGCGCTGCCCGAGCACGCCCAGAAGTGGGCGGACGCCTTCGCACCCCGGCTCCGGGTCCTCACCGACGAACTGGAACAGCTGGAACGCAACCGCGACTCGATCGTGGACCGGCTCAGGGGGCTCGTCGAATCGGCCCTCGCCACTCTGCGCTCCGCCCAGCGACTGTCGCGGCTGCCCGAAGGGCTCGGCGAGTGGTCAGGGCAGGAATTTCTGCGTATCCGCTTCGAGGAAACCGACCAGGCGACCCTCACCGAGCGGCTCGGCGAGGTCGTCGACGAGGCGACCCGCGCAGCCGTCCGCAAGAACTCCGACCTGCGCCGTGACGGCATGTCCCTGCTGTTGCGCGGAGTTGCCGCTGCCCTCCGGCCGAAGGGCATCGCCGTCGAGATCCTCAAACCGGACGCCGTGCTGCGCGCCGAGCGGGTCCCCGTCGGACAGATGGGCGACGTGTTCTCCGGAGGGCAGCTGCTCACCGCGGCCATCGCCCTGTACTGCACGATGGCCGCGCTGCGCTCCAACGACCGGGGCCGCGACCGGCACCGGCACGCCGGCACCCTGTTCCTCGACAACCCCATCGGCCGCGCCAACGCCACCTACCTGCTGGAGCTCCAGAGGGCCGTGGCCGACGCGCTCGGTGTACAGCTCCTCTACACCACCGGTCTGTTCGACACGACGGCACTCGCGGAGTTCCCCCTGGTCATCCGGCTCCGCAACGACGCCGACCTCCGGGCCGGCCTGAAATACATCAGAGTGGAGGAACATCTCCGGCCGGGTCTGCCCCAGCAGGGCCCGGCCGAGGAGGCGCACAGCGAGATCACGGCCACACGGATGTTCAAACGCCCGACACCTGCAACCCCCTAGGGGCGCGGGGCTGTGTCGATATGCGGCTCCGCGGCGTGGGTGCAGGCGGTGCTCGTGACAGGGAGAACGTGCTCGCTCTTGCGTTTCGTAGCGGCGCTGGAGCCGGATACCCGTACCGCCGGCCACAGTCGCAGGCGGACGTGGTCGGCTCGCCTGCCGGGTGAGCCGATCGCACGGTGAGATGACCTGTAACGGTCCAACGACCTTCCCGTTTCCTGCCGCACCGCCGGGCACGGAGATATTCGGCTGCCAACTCGCTTTTCTCTGCAGTAAGTTCAGAAACGATCGGTTGTCCGAAGAGAGGAACTCCGCCTTGCGCACGCCTTACCGTCGTCTGACGACTGTCCTCGGGATAGCTGCGGCCTCCGCTTCGGCGCTCGCCCTGGGTACCGCCCCGGCACATGCCGCCGGCTCCGTCTACAGCGCCTACAACTCCATTACCTCGCCGAGCGCGAAGACCGAGTTCGCCGCGGACGGCGAGATCCTCTCCGCCCTCGACATGAAGAGCGACGGCCATGGCGTCGCCGCCCAATGGCGCTACAACTCCAGCTCGGCCACCCACTCCTACTACCACGGTGGCGGCTATGCCACCGTCGGGAAATGGAACCTGTCCTTCGCGGAGGGCACCACTCTGCAGATCCGCGCCTGTCTCCAGGACACATCCAGTGGCACCCCGTACAGCTGCGGCGGCTGGGAGTACGCCAAGGCCTGACCGGCACAAGTCGGCGAAGTGGCGGGCCTCCGGGCCCGCCACTTTCATGTCCACAGGTCAGTGCTCGCCCGCTCGACGACCTCGGCTCCTTCAAGGGTGCGACAACTGCCCCCTCCTGCCCTGTCGGTGTATGCGCCTCTGGGCCCGCTTCGCGGCCTGGGCCTGCCGTCGTGCCCTGCGCCGCTCGCGCCGCAGGGACCGGGCGGTGCTGCTCGGTGCCGACACCACGCCGTTGCGCTGGTTCCACACCTGGCGCGTCACCCAGACGTCGAGCGCGGCCCAGGTGGCGACCACGGTGCTGGCGACGCTGCTGAGCACCATGGGGAATGCCAGCCACGACCCGGCCAAGGAGCACAGGAACGCCACCATGGCCTGTATCAGCGTCACCGAGATGATGAGCACCGCCCGCACGGCTGCCGTCCGCACCGGATCGGGCAGCCTGCGCCGCTTCGCCGACTCCTCTATCCACAACGGCCGGTAGTAGGGCCGCCCCTGAGCGGGTTCCCGCTCACTCCGAATGTCGCGATCCCGCGCAGCGGTGTCCCGCCGTGCCGTGCCCTGTGCGGCCACGTCCTTCCCGGACGTCCCCTGCCGCTGTGCCGTGCCCATCACCGTGTCGCTCCCCACCGTCGGCGGACCGCTCACCCCTGTCCGAAGACCCGATTTTCCTGCGGCTGCCCGGCTTGCGCTGCTTTACACCACCCGGGTGCAGGGTGCGGCTCCTGGGGCCGATTCCGCCCCCATTTCCTGTATAGAAGGACGAGCAGCGGGTCATGAAGATTCCCTGTCGGCGAAAAATTTTGGCCAAATGCCCGCGTGCGCCCGCCGGAACGGGCTTCCAGGCCGCCACCGGTTTCGGGGAAGCAATCTCCCCCAATAAGCAGACAACTCCTCATCCTCCCGGGCTCATGCGGAAGTTCTGCCTCCGGAAGAGTCTTCGAGTTACCTGTGAGCCAGTAGTAGGCTCACGCCGTTTGGTGACGTACATGCGTACCCCCTGCCGGTGGGGGTCGAGCTGGGGGAGTCCATGCGCTTTCGCGGGAAGTCCATCCGCCGGAAGATCGTGGCGCTGCTTCTCGTGCCGCTGGTGTCCCTGACGGCGATCTGGGGCTTCGCCACGGTATTCACGGGACGGTCGGTCACTCAGCTGTTTCGGGTCTCCGCCGCGGTCGAGGACATCGGCTACCCGATCGAGGAAACCGTCCGCGTCCTCCAGCAGGAACGCCGCCAGACCCTCGTCCATCTAGCCGATCCGCGGGCCTCGGACACGCTCTCCGCACTCCGCACCACTCGCACGGCCACCGACGGCGCCATCGCCAAGGTCCGCAAGAACGCGGACAACCCCGACGTCCGCAACGGGCTGAGCACGGGCGGCGAGGACCGGCTCACCGCTGTCCTGGACGCGTTCGACGGCATCGACTCCCTACGCGGCAGCGTCGAGCAGGGCACGATGAGCCGCGTCGAGGCCCTCAACCAGTACAACCTTCTCGTGGACTCCTGCTACGTCCTCCTGACCTCCCTCGACGGCATCGACAACGTGGAGATGGACCAGCAGGGCCGCGTCCTCCTCAATCTCAGCCGCGCCCGTGAACTCCTCGCCCGTGAGGATGCCCTGCTCAGCTCGGCCCTCATCGTCGGCACGCTGTCCCGCGCAGAGGTACGCGACATCTCCGACCTCATGGCCCAGCGCACGCTGCTGTACGCCGTCGGCCTGCCGCAGTTGCCCGCTGCGGACCGGGACCGCTACGAGAACTTCTGGAAGAACGCGGCGTCCGCTCCGCTGCGCGTCGCCGAGGAGGCGGCCGTCTCCTCCGGCATCGGACCACCCCACGGGATCACCGCGAAGAGCTGGGACACCGCCGCCGGCCATGTGCTCGAAGAACTCGGCACCCTCAACGACCAGGCCACCGACCGCTATCAGGACCGCGTCCACCCGGTCGCCATGGGCGTTATCACCCAGGCCGTCGTCGTCGGCGTCCTCGGACTGATCGCCCTCCTCGTCTCCCTCGTCCTGTCCGTGCGTGTAGGCCGCGGCCTCATCCGTGACCTGCGGCAGCTGCGCCTGGAGGCCCACGAGGCGTCCGGTGTGCGACTGCCCAGCGTGATGCGCCGCCTCTCGGCGGGTGAGCAGGTGGACGTCGAGACCGAGGTCCCGCGCCTGGAGTACGACAGGAACGAGATCGGCGAGGTCGGCCAGGCCCTCAACACCCTGCAGCGCGCCGCCGTGGAGGCGGCCGTCAAACAGTCCGAACTGCGCTCCGGGGTCTCGGAGGTCTTCGTCAACCTCGCCCGTCGTAGTCAGGTCCTGCTGCACAAACAGCTCACCCTGCTGGACACCATGGAGCGCAGGGCCGACGACACCGAGGAACTCGCCGACCTGTTCCGCCTCGACCACCTCACCACCCGCATGCGCAGGCACGCCGAGGGTCTGGTGATCCTCTCCGGCGCCGCGCCCTCCCGGCAGTGGCGCAAACCCGTTCAGCTCATGGATGTGGTGCGCGCGGCCGTCGCCGAGGTCGAGGACTACGAGCGCATCGAGGTCCGCCGACTGTCGCGGGTCGCCGTCACCGGCCCCGCCGTCGCCGACCTGACCCACCTGGTGGCCGAACTCCTGGAGAACGCCACGGTGTTCTCCCCGCCGCACACCGCCGTCCAGGTCCTGGGGGAGCGCGTCGCCAACGGCTTCACCCTGGAGATCCACGACCGAGGTCTCGGCATGGCCGCCGAGGCGCTGCTCGACGCCAACCTGCGGCTCGCCGAGACACCGGAGTTCGAACTCTCCGACACCGACCGGCTCGGACTGTTCGTGGTCAGCCGTCTCGCACAGCGGCAGAACGTCCGGGTCTCCCTGCAGCCGTCTCCCTACGGCGGCACCACCGCGGTCGTCTTCATCCCGGACGTGCTCCTCACCGACGATGTCCCGGACACCAACGGCGTCGGCTTCCGCCTCGACCGGCCCCGGCGCGCCAAGGACAGGGAACCGGAGGACAGCCGCCGTCTCGCGCTCTCCCAGGTGCCCGTCCAACTGCCCGGACTGCCCGCCTCGCTCCTGAACGGTCCGGTCGAACTCGAGGCCCCTGTCGACCTGGACGCCCTCGACGACTATCCGGGCGCGCCGGGGGACGAGGACGACGAGCACGGCGGCCTGTTCGGTCACCGGCGCTCCCCGTCCCGTGCCAAGGACGAGCGGCCGGGCCGCCGCCGCGAGCCCCACCCACAGGCCACCGGCATCGGAAAGGCCAACGATGACGGACCGGATCTGGACATGCACGGCCAGGCGGGTGCCCCGGCCCCGCCACCCCGCAGGGGAACGCCCAAGCTGGTCAGCTCGCACGGACGTCCTGTCGGCGACGAACACGTCCGCCGGGAGCGGCCGGACCAGGACATCGGTACGTCGTCCGCCCGCCCGGAACAGGAACCGGTGCCCGTGCTGCCGACCCGCCGCCGCGGTGGGCAACCCTCCCCGGACCGGGACCCGGGACCACCCGGCGAGGGGAAACCGCCACCACTGCCCGCCCGTCGGCGGGGCGCGGCCTCCCGTCCCCGGATCGGCGCACGCGCCGACGACCGGCCCGCGGCGCAGGCGCCCCACGGCTCCGCCCGGGAGGATGGCCCACCCGCCCCGGCCGCCGGTGACCCTCCGGGCGGCTCCGGACACCCCCCGAGCGCGCCGGACGCCCGCCAGGAACACTCCGCGGCGAACCCGGGGGCCGAGCCGGGCTCCGGCAGCGCCCCGCAGGACACGGGCGCAGGCCCGGCCGACACCGCATCGCTGCCCCGACGCGTACGGCAGGCCAGCCTCGCCCCTCAGCTCAAACGGAGCGTGCCACGACGGAACGAGGAGAGATCCCAGCCCGTCGAACGGGACGCGGAGGAAGTACGCAGCCGCATGGCCTCGCTCCAGCGCGGCTGGCAGCGGGGCCGCGAGGAGAACGCCGTGGGCGGCGACGACGCCCCCGGCGGGGCAGCACCACAAGGAACGACCAGGAATGACTAAGGGGGACGGTCGATGACCGCACCGCACACGACCGGCCACGCCGACGGCGGCAAGGGGGAGCTCAACTGGCTCCTCGACGACCTGGTGGCCCGCGTCGCGAGTATCCGAAAGGCCGTCGTGCTCTCCGGCGACGGCCTCGCCACGGGGTCCTCCCAGGAGCTGACCCGCGAGGACAGCGAGCATCTGGCCGCCGTCGCCTCCGGGTTCCACAGCCTCGCCAAGGGGGTGGGCCGTCACTTCGAGGCAGGCAGCGTCCGCCAGACCATCGTCGAACTCGACGAGGCGTTCCTGTTCGTCACGGCTGCCGGGGACGGCAGTTGCCTCGCCGTTCTCGCCGACGCCGACTCGGATGTCGGACAGGTCGCCTACGAGATGACCCTCCTCGTGAAGCGGGTGGGTCCGCATCTGGGAACCGAACCGCGTACCGATCCGCCCCCGGGCGGGTAGTGGGATGACATGAATGCTGACGGTGAGGGAAGAAGCCACTGGTTCGACGACGAGGCCGGACCGGTCGTCCGTCCGTATGCCATGACGCGGGGCCGCACGTCGAGTGCGGCCCAGCACCGCCTCGACCTGATCGCGGTGGTCGTCACCGAACCCGACGCGGACGATCCGGAGACGGACCCCACACTCTCCCCGGAACACGTGGACATCGTCGAACTGTGCCGTGACACTCCGCAGACGGTCGCCGAACTCGCGGCGGAACTCGACCTGCCGATCGGAGTGGTACGCGTCCTCGTCGGCGATCTCGTCGACCTCGAATCCGTCCACGTGAACCGGCCCGTTCCCCCTGCCGAACTGCCGGACGAGAGTATTCTGCGCGACGTGATCAACGGCCTCCGGGCACTGTGAGCGGCGCGGAAGCGGGGTACTGACATGACAGGCTGGCAGTTCTGGGTCGACCGGGGCGGCACCTTCACCGACATCGTCGCCCGTCGGCCCGACGGACGGCTCCTCACACGCAAACTGTTGTCGGACAACCCGGCCCTCGACCGGCCCGGTCGTCCTCCCGGCGGGGTGGAACCCGCAGCCGACGCGGCGGTCGCGGGTGTCCGCGAACTGCTGGCCGGCTCCCGCGATCCCGTCGAGTCCGTACGCATGGGAACCACGGTCGCCACCAACGCCCTCCTGGAGCGCACCGGCGAACGCACTCTCCTGGTCATCACCCGCGGCTTCCGCGACGCCCTGCGCATCGCCCACCAGAACCGCCCCGCCATCTTCGCCCGCCGCATCGAACTGCCCGAGCTGCTGTACGAACGGGTCGTCGAAGTGGACGAACGCATCGCCGCCGACGGCACCGTCCTGCGCACCCCCGACCTGGACGCCCTCGCCGGGCCGCTGCGCCGGGCTCACGACGACGGCATCCGGGCCGTTGCCGTGGTCTGCATGCACAGTCACCTCCACCCCGCCCACGAACAGGCGGTCGGGGAACTCGCCGCCCGCATCGGCTTCCCGCAGATCTCGCTGTCCAGCGAGGTCAGCCCGCTGATGCGGCTCGTTCCGCGCGGCGACACGGCCGTCGTCGACGCCTACCTCTCGCCCGTACTGCGCCGCTACGTCCGGCAGGTGGCCGATGCCCTCGACGGCGTACGGCTGATGTTCATGCAGTCCAACGGCGGCCTCGCCGAAGCCGCGCAGTTCCGTGGCAAGGACGCCGTCCTGTCCGGGCCGGCCGGCGGCATCGTCGGGATGGCCCGTATGTCGCAACTCGCCGGCTTCGACCAGGTCATCGGCTTCGACATGGGCGGCACCTCCACCGACGTGTCCCACTTCGCGGGGGACTACGAACGCGTCTTCACCACACAGATCTCCGGCGTACGGCTGCGCGCGCCCATGCTGGACATCCACACCGTCGCCGCCGGCGGCGGCTCGGTCCTCCACTTCGACGGCTCCCGCTACCGCGTGGGCCCGGACTCGGCGGGCGCCGCCCCCGGCCCCGCCTGCTACCGGGCCGGCGGACCGCTCGCCGTCACCGACGCCAACGTCATGCTCGGACGCATCCAGCCCGCCCACTTCCCGGCGGTGTTCGGCCCCAACGGTGACCAGCCCCTCGACGCGGGGCTCGTCCGCGACCGCTTCGCGGATCTCGCACGCGAGATCCGCGAACAGACCGGCGACGACCGCACCCCGGAGCAGGTCGCCGAGGGCTACCTGCGGATCGCCGTCGCCAACATCGCCGCCGCGGTGAAGCGGATCTCCGTCCAGAAGGGCCACGACGTCACCCGCTACGCCCTCACCACCTTCGGTGGCGCGGGCGGACAGCACGCGTGCATGGTCGCCGACTCCCTCGGCATTCGCACCGTCCTCGTGCCGCCCATGGCGGGCGTCCTCTCCGCACTCGGTATGGGCCTCGCCGACACCAAGGCCATGCGTGAACGCTCCGCCGAAGCACCCCTGGAACCCGCCGCGATGCCCGGCATCCACCGGATCGCCGACGACCTGGAAGCGGCGGCCCGCGCCGAACTCCTCGCCGAGGACGTCCCCGAGGACCGGATCGGGGTCACCCGCCGGGCACAGCTCCGCTACGACGGCACCGACACCGCCCTCACCGTCGAACTGACCGATCCCACCACCATGCGCCGCGCCTTCGAAGAACGTCATCGCGCCACGTACTCCTTCACGCTCGAGCGCCCGATCGTCGTGGAAGCCCTCTCCGTCGAAGCCACCGGCATCACCGAACCCCCTGATCTCTCCGCCCTCGCCCCGTACGAAGGCCGCCCGTCCGCCCCGCGCCCCGTCCGCCTCCACACCGGCGGCACCTGGAGCGACGTCCCCCTCCACCACCGCGAGGACCTTCCCCCCGGCAGGACGGTCACCGGACCGGCGATCATCACCGAGGCCGGCTCCACGACCGTCGTCGACGAAGGCTGGCGGGCCGCTCCGAACGATGACGGGCATCTGGTCATGGAACGCGTCGCGGTGACGCAGGGTTCCGGTTCCGGAACCGAACGCGACCGGGAATCCCGCCCGGAGGCCGACCCGGAGGCCGACCCGGTTCTGCTCGAGATCTTCAACAACCTCTTCATGTCCATCGCCGAACAGATGGGCGCCCGCCTCGAGTCCACCGCCCAGTCCGTCAACATCAAGGAGCGACTGGACTTCTCCTGCGCCCTCTTCGACCCGGACGGAAACCTGGTGGCCAACGCCCCTCACATCCCCGTCCACCTGGGCTCGATGGGCATCGGCGTCAAGGAGGTCATCCGGCGGCGCGGCTCCACCATGCGCCCGGGTGACGCCTACGCCGTGAACGACCCCTACCACGGCGGTACCCATCTCCCCGACGTCACCGTGATCACCCCGGTCTTCGGCACCGGGTCCGCCGACACCGCACAGGGTGACCGAAGTGTTCTCTTCTACGTCGCCTCACGCGGCCATCACGCCGAGATCGGCGGCATCGCCCCGGGTTCCATGCCCGCAGACAGTCGCACCATCGACGAGGAAGGCATCCTCTTCGACAACTGGCTGCTCACCGAGAGCGGACGGTTCCGCGAGGAGGAGACCCGCCGCCTCCTGACCGACGCGCGATACCCCTCCCGCAACCCGCAGACCAACCTCGCCGACCTGCGTGCCCAGATCGCCGCCAACCAGAAGGGCGTCGACGAGGTCGGCCGGATGATCAGGAACTTCGGTCTCGACGTGGTCCAGGCGTACATGCGGCACGTCCAGGACAATGCCGAGGAATCGGTGCGTCGCGTCATCGACGCCCTCGACGACGGCGAGTACGCCTATGAGACCGACTCCGGGGCCGTCATCCGCGTGCGCGTACGCGTGGACCGCGCGGACCGCTCCGCCACCGTCGACTTCACGGGCACCGCACCGCAGTTGCCCACCAACTTCAACGCCCCCTTCTCGGTCGTCAACGCGGCCGTCCTGTACGTCTTCCGCACCCTGGTGGCCGACGACATCCCGCTCAACGACGGCTGCCTGCGGCCGCTGCGGATCATCGTGCCGCCCGGCTCCATGCTGGCGCCCCGGCCGCCGGCCGCCGTCGTCGCGGGCAATGTGGAGACCTCCCAGAGCATCACCGGCGCCCTCTACGCGGCGCTCGGCATCCAGGCCGAGGGCTCCGGCACCATGAACAACGTCACCTTCGGCAACGCCCGCCATCAGTACTACGAGACCGTCGCCTCCGGCTCGGGCGCGGGAGAGGGCTTTCCCGGCGTGTCCGTCGTACAGACCCACATGACCAACTCGCGCCTCACCGACCCCGAGGTCCTGGAGTGGCGCCTGCCCGTCCGCATCGACGAGTTCGCCGTGCGCGCGAACAGCGGCGGGGCCGGCCGGTGGCGGGGCGGGGACGGCGCGGTCCGCCGGATCCGGTTCCTGGAGCCCATGACCGTCTCCACGCTGTCCCAGCACCGCAGGGTCCCCCCGTACGGTATGGCGGGCGGCGCGCCCGGCGCGCCCGGCGCCAACCGGATCGACCGCGCGGACGGCACCGTCACCGCGCTGGACGGCAGCGACTCGGCGGACGTCCGCCCCGGCGACGTGCTGGTCATCGAGACCCCCGGCGGTGGCGGCTACGGTCCACCGTTCGACCACCACCGAGCAGGAGAAAAGTGCGATGATCTTCGGGCGTTCTGAGCGCGGGAAGCCCCCGATCGAGCCCGTCACGCTCAAGATCCTGGTGGCCGGCGGCTTCGGCGTGGGCAAGACCACGCTCGTCGGCGCGGTCAGCGAGATCAGGCCGCTGCGCACCGAGGAACTGCTCACCGAGGCGGGGCGCCCGGTCGACGACCTCAACGGGGTGGAGGCCAAGAACACCACCACGGTGGCCATGGACTTCGGCCGCATCACGCTCCGCGAGGACCTGGTGCTGTACCTCTTCGGCACGCCCGGCCAGGAGCGGTTCTGGTTCATGTGGGACGAACTGGCCGAGGGGGCCCTCGGTGCCGTCGTCCTCGCGGACACCCGACGGCTGGAGGACTGCTTCGCGGCCATCGACTACTTCGAGCGGCGCTCCATACCGTTCCTCGTCGGCGTCAACTGCTTCGAGGGGGCCGCGCGTTATTCGGCCGATGACATCCGCCGGGCCCTCGATCTCGACCCGGACGTACCGCTCCTGATGGGCGACGCCCGGGACCGGGAGTCGGTCAAGGCGATCCTCGTCGGGGTCGTCCAGCACGCCATGGCGCAGGCAGCGCAGCGCCGCCAGGCCGTCACCACCTGAACCCGAGACGATCCGGCCGGACTTCCCCCGCCGGTATCGGCGTCCTCCCGGTACCGGCGGACCTCGTGTCCGCTCGTGTCCGTCCGTGCCCGCCCGGCCCGGTACCCGGCTCGCCCGTCCAGGGCTTCGCCGCATTCTTCAGCGAGGCGGGACGGACGGCGACCTGCCGGTGATCCGTCACACGGCCCGGTGCGCACACCTCCGTCACCCTCCTCCAGTATTCCTGACGGCCCGTCATGAATGTGCCACGAGTGAGCGGACAAGGTCAGGGCGCTTCCCCGGTGAACCCGTCTCCTGATAGATGCAGGAGACATGACACAACTCTCCGCCGCGGTACGCGCTCTGGTCACCGCACTCGCCGCGCTGACGGCGACGACCGCCGCGACCGTCCCCGCAGCATCCGCCCCGGCGACGCCGGAGCCCAGGGCCCCGAAGGACTTCGTGGCGCTGAGCAGCGTGGATCCGACGATCATCCAGGAGGTCCGCTACTCCACCCCGCACAACTTCGTGGGCGAGCGCATCGACGGCTACCGGGAGCCGCTGTGCATCCTCGCCCGCCCCGCGGCCCGAGCCCTCCACGAGGCCCAGCGGAAGCTGCTGCCCCGCGGTTACTCCCTCAAGGTGTACGACTGCTACCGGCCCCAACGCGCCGTGGACCACTTCGTACGCTGGGCCAAAGACCCCGACGACCAGGCGATGAAGGCCGAGTTCTACCCGAATGTCGACAAATCCCGACTGTTCGCCGACGGTTACATCGCCGAGAAGTCCGGCCACAGCCGCGGCTCGACCGTGGACCTCACCGTCGTACGGCTCCCCGCCACGCCGACCCGCCCCTACCGGCCCGGAGAACCTCTCACACCCTGCTTCGCGGACCAGGACGAGCGGTTCCCCGACAACTCCGTCGACATGGGCACCGGCTACGACTGCTTCGACACCCTCAGCCACACCCTTGACCCCCGCATACGGGGTGAACAGCGGGCCAACCGGTCGCTCCTCAAAAGCACCCTGGAGGACCTCGGCTTCGTGAACCTGGCCGAGGAATGGTGGCACTACACCTTCAAACCGGAGGCCCATCCGGACACCTACTTCGACTTCCCGGTGTCCCGGAGATCACTCGCCGGCCACCGCTGAACGGCCCCCCGGAGACGCCCCCGCCCCGATCGGTTACAGTCCGCGCGTGCCCAGAACCCAAACCCCCGGCCCCGATGCCGTGCCGGACTCCCACTGCTCGAGCTGCGGCACGCCCTTCGGCGAGGGCGTCTCCGGCCGGCCCCGCACCTGCCCGGCATGCGGCACCACCGCCTACCGCAATCCGCTGCCGGTCGCGGTCGCCCTCCAGCCCGTGTACGACCCGAAGGGCACCGCCCTGGTCGTCATCACCCGGACCATCGCCCCCGCGCGCGGAGGCACGGCCCTGCCCGGCGGTTACATCGACGACCGGGAGGACTGGCGCCAGGCCGTCGTCCGCGAACTCCGGGAGGAGACCGGCATCGACGCGGCGAGCCGGGACGTACGGCTCGCCGAGGCCATGAGCTCGCCCGGCGGACACCTACTGCTGTTCGGGCTGCTCCCGGAACGCCCCGCGGAAGGGCTGCCGCCGTCGGACGCCACGGACGAGACGGAGGGTTGGCACCTGCTGCGCCGCGCGGAGGAACTCGTTTTCCCGCTGCACACGCGCGCCGTACGGGCCTGGTTCGAGGGCCGGTACATCTGATCCCACGGCTCAAGCCCGGCCGCAGGGGCACGGGCGGGGCAGGGCTCTTTCCGTCCCGTCCGCGCTCAGTCCGGTCCGAGCCCGCGGACACGCACCGGGTGGGGCAGAGCGCCGGTGCCGTGCTCGCCCTCCCACTCGACAACGATCCGGGACCCCGCCCAGCGGACGGTGTACCGCTCAATGCCCGGCTCCTCCCCGCCGTCGCCGGCGTCCGCGACGACCGTCCCGCCGCCGACCCGCGCTCCGGCGGGCGCCCACACCTCCAGTTCCAGCCCGCCGTCCTCCCCGTACACGGGAATGACGGCGCCCGCGCGGGCGAACACCGGGATGCGGTCCAGGGGCGCGTCGACCACTATCCGGGCAGGTCCGTCGAACACCCGGCCTGTCGCCGTCTCGTACCAGCGCCCGCCGGGCAGCCGCACCGTACGCCGTTCCGCGCCCGCAACCAGCACCGGCGCCACCAGCAGGCTGTCGCCCAGAAGGAAGGCGTCCTCGCAGTCGCGCAGCGCACGCTCCTCCGGCGCCGACCACCACAGCGGCCGCACACAGGGAGCACCGGTCCGTCGGGCCAGGTGCGCCAGAGTCACGAGGTACGGTTGCAGCCGCCGGCGTTCGACGAGAGCCGCGCGCGCGTGCGCCAGCACCTCGGCACCGAATTCCCACGGCTCCCTGTGCCCCGCCCCCGCGCGGGTGCGCAGCAGCGGCAGATGGGCGCCCAGCTGGAGCCACCGCAGGTACAACTCGGGAGACGGATTCCCGCCGGCGCCGCCGACGTCCGGCCCCGCGTACGGGACACCGCACAGCCCGAGCCCCAGCACCAGGGCCAACGACGCCCGCAGCCCGGGCCAGCCCGCGGCCACTTCCCCAGGCAAGACCCCGCCGTAGCGCTGCATGCCGGCCCACCCCGAGCGTGAGAACAGGAACGGCCGCTCCTCGGGCAGCAGCGCCCGCAACCCCTCGTGGGCCGCCCTGGCCATGCACAACGCGTACACGTTGTGCGCCTCACGATGATCGCCGTCCCGCCCGTCCAGGGCATGACGGGCTGAACGGGGGAGCGTCGGTTCCCCGAACGCGGTGAACGACGTCGGCTCGTTCATGTCGTGCCAGAAGCCCGCGAACCCCTGCTCCAGCCGCTCCGCGTACAGACCGCCCCACCACGCACGCACGCGCGGGCGGGTGAAGTCGGGGAAGACCACGTCCCCGGACCAGGACACACCCTGGACGACATCTCCTGAGGCGTCCCGTACGAACGCGTCCCGGTCCGCCCCCGCGTCGTACACGGCGTGGCCGTCCCCGGCAGGAACCGCCGGACCGACGACCGACACCAGCCGGACCCCGTCCCGTCGCAACTCGTCGGCGAGAACCGGCAGCTTGGGGAACCGCTCCTGGTCCACGGTGAACCCCTGGTGGGCGTCGTGATGGCCGCTACCGAGGTGGACGGCGTCGAGCGGCAGCCCGTGCTCCTGATGACCGGCGACGACCCGCCGCACTTCCCGCTCACCGCCGTCGCCCCACCGCATGTGATGATGGCCGAGGGCCCAGGCGGGCGGCAGCGCGGGCGCACCGGTCAGTGACGCCCAGGCGAGCAGCACCCGTGCGGGAGTACCCACCATCACCCAGCAGCGCAGCGGGCCCCCGTCCATCCGCAGCTCGCTGGTCCCCACCCGGTCGTGCCCGGAGCCGGCGCCCTCCGCGCCTTCCCGCAGCGTGACGGTGCCGTCCCACGAACAGTCGTGGAACGCGAGATGTGTACCCGCGTCGGCCACCACCAGTTGTACCGGCATCGTGAAGGGAAGCGGATCGTCGCCGGGCCCGGAACCGCGACCGGGGCCCGTGTTCCACAGCCGGTAGGTGCCGTCCCGCAGTCTCGGCCCGGAGGCCCGCTCCCCGAGCCCGAAGAACCGGGCGTCGGCACGCACCTCGGACCGCTGCATCCAGCGCGCCGGGCCCCCCGCCACCGGCTCCCACCACCGCGGCGGCAGCTCCCGGCGCAACACCACGCCCCCCGGAGTGAGCACCTCCACCGCGCCGTGCCACGAGACGGCGACCGTCACCCGCTCGGCGACCACCCGCCAGCCGCCGTTGGTGTCCGGCTCCAGCACCGCCCGCGGATCCGGGTCGGGACAGTGCCCGGCCAGCGCGTACGACGGCTCCGGAGCCGCCCCGTCCCAGCCCCAGAAGACGGCCCCGTTCACGGCGACGTGGATGCGCAGCTCGGAACGGCCGAACCGGACGACACCGCCCCCGGGCCCGGGTTCCGCCCCCCGTACCGGCCCGGGAGTGCGCGCGCGCTCCGCTCCGCGCGGTGGCAGCCCGGTGGCATCGGCCCGCCGCCTGCGCCACGCTGCCCGTACGGTACGCACAGCCTGAGCCGTCCCCACCGAGCCGACCGATCTCATCGAACGCACCAGGTCACGACCGTCCATGGTGCTCACCCTGCCACTGCCCGCACCTCGCACGTGTGTCGTTCAACTGCCGTTCACCCATGATCGGACCACATCTTCACGACCGGGACCATGTGGGCTGCGCCCTGGTACGGAAGACGATCACGTGGCATCGTCCCTGTCAGCCGCGTCACGCGCACACCCCAGCCCGTGCGCGCAGGACGCACACGACGCGCACAGTCCGGGAGCCGCCCATGTCGACCGTGAACCCCCAGCCGCTCTGGCAGCCAGATCCGGAACGCATCGCCCGTGCCCGGATCACCACGTTCCACGCGTGGGCGGCTGAGCACCACGGCGCCCCCGCCGAGGGCGGCTACGCGGAGCTGCACCGCTGGTCCGTGGACGAGCCGGAAGCCTTCTGGAAGGCCGTCACGGAGTGGTTCGACGTCCGCTTCTCGACCCCCTACACGCGCGTGCTGGGCGACCGTTCGATGCCCGGCGCCCAGTGGTTCCCCGGTGGCACCCTCAACTACGCCGAGCACGCCCTGCGCGCCGCCGCGACCCGCGCGGACGAGCCGGCGCTCCTGCACGTCGACGAGACCCACGACCCGAGGCCTGTCACCTGGGCCGAGCTGCGCCGCCAGGTCGGCTCCCTGGCAGCCGAACTGCGCGCCCTCGGCGTACGCCCCGGCGACCGCGTCAGCGGCTACCTGCCCAACGTCCCGCAGGCCGTCGTCGCCTTCCTGGCCACCGCGGCAGTGGGCGGCGTGTGGACCTCCTGCGCGCCCGACTTCGGTGCCCGCAGTGTGCTCGACCGCTTCCAGCAGGTCGAACCGGTCGTCCTGTTCACCGTCGACGGCTACCGCTACGGCGGCAAGGAGCACGACCGCCGCGACACCGTCGTCGAACTACGCCGTGAATTGCCCACCCTGCGCGCCGTCGTGCACATCCCCCTGCTCGGCACCGATGCCCCGGACGGGGCACTCGACTGGCAGGCCCTCACCTCCGCGGACACCGAACCGGTCTTCGAGCAGGTGCCCTTCGAACACCCCCTGTGGGTGCTCTACTCCTCCGGCACCACCGGACTGCCGAAGGCGATCGTCCAGTCCCAGGGCGGCATTCTGGTCGAACATCTCAAGCAGCTCGGACTCCACTGCGACCTGGGCCCGGAGGACCGCTTCTTCTGGTACACGTCGACCGGCTGGATGATGTGGAACTTCCTTGTCTCCGGCCTGCTCACCGGAACGACGATCGTCCTGTACGACGGCAGCCCCGGCTACCCGGACACAGGCGCCCAGTGGCGGATCGCCGAACGCACCGGCGCCACCCTCTACGGCACCTCCGCCGCATACGTCATGGCCTGTCGCAAGGCGGACGTGCACCCCTCGCGCGACTTCGACCTCTCAGCGGTGCAGTGCGTCGCCACCACCGGCTCCCCTCTGCCGCCCGACGGCTTCCGCTGGCTGCACGACGAGGTGCGCGACGACCTGTGGATCGCCTCCGTCAGCGGCGGTACGGACGTGTGTTCCTGCTTCGCCGGCGCCGTACCCACTCTCCCCGTCCATGTCGGCGAGCTGCAGGCACCCTGCCTCGGCACGGACCTGCAGTCCTGGGACCCGAGCGGCAGACCCTTGACCGACGAGGTCGGCGAGCTCGTGGTCACCAATCCCATGCCGTCCATGCCGATCCACTTCTGGAACGACCCCGACGGCAGCCGCTACCACGACAGCTACTTCGACACCTACCCCGGCGTCTGGCGGCACGGCGACTGGATCACCCTCACCTCCCGGGGCTCCGTCGTCATTCACGGCCGCTCCGACTCCACGCTCAACCGCCAGGGCGTCCGCATGGGGTCGGCGGACATCTACGAGGCCGTCGAGCGCCTTCCTGAGATCAAGGAATCCCTCGTCATCGGCATCGAACAGCCCGACGGCGGCTACTGGATGCCCCTGTTCGTCCACCTGACACCGGGTGTCGTGCTCGACGAGGGGCTGAAGGGACGCATCCGGCGGACCATCCGAGAGGAACTGTCCCCACGCCACGTCCCCGACGAGATCATTGAGGTGCCGGGCGTCCCGCACACCCTGACCGGCAAACGCATCGAGGTCCCGGTCAAGCGCCTTCTCCAGGGCACACCGCTGGAGAAGGCGGTCAACGCCGGCTCCGTCGACAATCTGGATCTGCTCACGTTCTACGAGGACCTGGCCCGCAAACGCGCCTGACCTCACCCTGCCCGGTCCGCAGCCGCCCGACCAGGACGCCGTTGTCAGTGCCCCCGATTACTGTGAGTGAGCATTGATCGACTGTGCAGGGGGAGACATGACGTACACCGACCACCGAACCATGCGACGCGTTCTGCGCCGTGAGATCGCGGGCACCATCGGGCTGCTGACCGACGAGCACGACTTCCGCGCCATGCGGCACTATCGAAGCTTCGCCTTCGACGACCACGGCACATATCTCGAACACGTGGAGGCCGTCCTCAAGACACGTGCCCTGCAGGGCAGCCACACCACACTGGCCCTCTTCGACCCCGAGGAGTACGCGGAGTTCTGCGCACAACGCGGCCTCGACCCGGACAGCCACGCCGGCCGCACCCGCTTCACGGCCGAACTCGCGGCCACCGGAGCCACCGTCCCCTATGAGGGGCAGCCGCTGACCGACCTCCTGCCCGCCCTCGTCGACGAGGGCGTCCGCCGGGCGACCTGGGAGTACGCAACCATGCTCCTCGCCCGTCTCGGCGCCTGCCCCTCGTGCGGCGAGGACCTGGGCCGCGAGGCCTTCGCCCGCGCCTCCCGGCTGATCGTCCGCATCCTCGACACGGCAGGCCCCGGGAGCCGGCACCTCGTCTGCAGCGTCTCCGGACCACCCGAGACCCTGATTGCCGTCCTCCACGCCGACGACAACGGCGGACGCCTGGAACTGGACGACGCCGAGATCCTCGAGTTCACCACGGTGCTGGCCGTAGGCCTCGCCACCGACAGTCCCGGCGGGCTCGTCATGCGGACCACCGCCCCGGACACCCCCGACCGCATCCACGGCTGGCGGTTGCGCTCCCACGGTCTCGAGCCCCTCACCGCCGGGGAGGTCTTCGACGCCTACTGCACCGACGTCGAATCGGGAGATCTCATTCCGCCCGAGTCCAACGTCGACTACTGCGAGCCGCCCGACCTCGGGGAGGACCCGAGCCCGGCCCACCACCACTGAACCCCGAACGGAAAGGGGAACGCAGAACGGAGACGGAAACGGGGAGCGGCAACCAAGAAGGGGCGCCCCTCGAGTGGAGCGCCCCTCCGGGAACGGCGGCGGCAATCGTCAGCCCGCCCACCGCCGGTGTCCTGCCTGCCCTGCTACTCGCCCGACAGCACCGCCTGAGCGGCCCTGCGGGCCTCCTCGGCACTGTCCGTCGCACGGGCCGCCGCCGCGGCCCGCTCGCACTGCGCCAGAGTGAACTTGGCCAGCGCCGCCCGCACATAGGGAATGGACGCCGCACCCATGGAGAGGGAGGTGACACCCAGACCGGTCAGCACCGAAGCGAGCAACGGGTCGGACGCGGCCTCACCGCAGACACCACAACTCTTGCCCTCGGCCTTCGCGGCCTCCGCCGACAGCGCCACCAGGTCGAGCAGCGCGGGCTGCCACGGATCCTGCAGCCGGGACACCGAACCCACCTGACGGTCCGCGGCGAACGTGTACTGCGCGAGGTCGTTCGTCCCCAGCGACAGGAACTCCACCTCCTGCAGGATCGAGCGCGCCCGCAGTGCGGCCGACGGAATCTCGACCATCGCACCGAACTTCGCGTGCAGACCCGCCTCACGGCACGCGTCGGCGAAGGCCTTGGCGTCGGCCCGGTCCGCCACCATCGGGGCCATCACCTCAAGGTGGACGGACAGCCCTTCCGAGGCCTTGACCAGCGCCGACAGTTGGGTACGCAGTACCTCGGGGTGGTCGAGCAGTGACCGGAGACCGCGCACGCCCAGTGCCGGGTTCGGCTCGTCCGCCGGGGTGAGGAAGTCCAGCGGCTTGTCCGCGCCCGCGTCCAGCACCCGTACGACCACGCGGCCCTCGGGGAACGCCTCGAGCACCTGACGGTAGGCCGCGACCTGCTTCTCCTCGGAGGGAGCGTTCTTGCTGTCGTCCAGGAAGAGGAACTCGGTACGGAAGAGACCGACACCCTCCGCGCCTGCCTCGACCGCGGCCGGTACATCCGCCGGACCGCCGATGTTCGCCAGCAACGGCACGGTGTGACCGTCGGCGGTCGTACCGGGCCCGGTCGACGTGCTCAGCGCCGCCCGCCGCTCGGCCGCTGCGGCCTCGAGCTGCGCCTTCTTCTCCTCGCTCGGGTTCACGAAGATCTCACCGGTGCTGCCGTCGATGGCGATCAGTGTTCCTTCGGCGAGCTCACCGGCACCGGGCAGGGCCACCACGGCCGGCACACCGAGCGCCCGAGCCAGGATCGCGCTGTGACTGGTGGGCCCTCCCTCCTCGGTCACGAAACCGAGCACCAGGGTCGGGTCCAGCAGCGCCGTGTCCGCCGGTGCGAGATCACGGGCCACGAGGACATAGGGCTCGTCGCTGTCCGGGACACCCGGCATCGGAACTCCGAGCAGCCGGGCGACGATGCGGTTCCGTACGTCGTCGAGGTCTGCCACGCGGCCCGCCAGATACTCACCGGCAGCGGCCAGCAGTTCGCGGTACGCGGCGAACGCGTCGTACACCGCACGCTCGGCGGTGCTGCTCTCGGCGATACGACGTTCCACGTCCGTCATCAGCTCGGGGTCCTGGGCCATCATGGCCTGGGCCTCGAGTACCGCCTGGGCTTCGCCGCCCGCCAGGGTGCCGCGCGCCGTCAGATCGGCCGCCACCGCCTCCACGGCCTTACGGGCGCGCCCCTGTTCACGCTCCGCCTCCTCAGCCGGTATCTGCCTGGCCGGCGGCTCGAGGACCGCTGTTCCCATGTGCCGAACCTCGCCGATCGCCACACCATGGCTTACACCGACGCCTCGCAGCGTTGTCTCCATCTCACCTGTCTCCGGTAGTGCGGCGGTGTCCGCCGCTGTGTGGGTTGCCCTGCTTGCCGTCGGGCGACGGCACCGGCGTCACTTCCAGAGGAAGAGGGAGTCGCCGGCTTTGACCTCGCCCTCGTCGCGCAGTTCGGAGAGCGCCTCCACCGTGGCGTCCAAGGCCACGACCGGGCACACCGGGGACTTGCCGGAGGCCTCGACTGCGGCAGGGTCCCAGCGCACGACACCCTGACCGCGGGTCACGGTGTCACCCTTGTTGACGAGCAGTTCGAAGCCGTCACCGTTGAGCTGCACGGTGTCGATGCCGAGATGGGTGAGTACGCCGTGACCGTTCCCGTCGACCACGACGAACGCGTGCGGGTGCAGAGAGACGACGACACCGTCGACGGGGGATACAGCCGTGGAGGGCTCCCGTATGGGGTCGATCGCCATACCCGGGCCGACCATGGCCCCGGAGAAGACGGGATCGGGCACAGAGTCGAGTCCGATCGCCCGTCCTACGAGCGGGGATGTCACGGTGGTCATGGGAAGCCTCCAGGGGTGGAGATCGATAGGGGCCCGTCACTGTCGGTCTCGGACGGTGCACTGAGATGCAGCGTATGTCATAGGTAGTACCGGTTCCGCACGAGAGGACCGGTTGGAGGTCTAGACCACTTCTTCTTATTGATTTGCGCCTGCTCCGCGGCCCCATGTACAGTCGGGGACCTGCCTGGGGCTGGACGACGTGATCTCACGTCACCGTCCCGCAGCAAATTCAACTTGTCAGATCCTATCCCGGGGTCAACTTCTGCGTGTTCGCAGGACGGTGGTCAGGGAGCAGGGAAAACACTGATAGTGTTGGAAACATCGAAGGGAAGCGCCCGGAGGAAAGCCCGAGAGGGTGAGTACGAAGGAAGCGTCCGTTCCTTGAGAACTCAACAGCGTGCCAAAAATCAACGCCAG